>JBDKTH010000128.1:0-3811 GCA_039680305.1 Thermoguttaceae bacterium
AAGGGCAATCTCGACTCCCAAACGCTTCGATTCGACTAATTGCCCACCAGTTATCTAGTCACGGGGAGGTTGCTGATCGCTCGGCCAACCGTTGCGCCAGGTTTCGAGCAGGATGCTCTGGTGTGCAAAGGCCATGGGCGGAAAGTTTGCCGGCCGGAACAGGCCGGTTTCGCTGGCGTCGCTTCGGGCTTCCAACGACGCCCAGCCGTTGGGCGCCGCCGAATAGCAGAGGTTCAGGGTGGCCACTTTCCGGGTGGCGGAGCTTCCGGCGATGGAAAGCTCGTAGACGTCGGCGACGGACAGGCGATAGACGAGATCCTTGGCTGCGACACGCAAGCCGGTCTCCTCCCACAGTTCGCGAATTGCCGCCTCTTCGGCCGACTCCCCCTGGTCGATGAAGCCGCCGGGAATGTCCCACATGCCCTTTCGCGGTTCCACGGCGCGCCGCACCAGCAGGACCCGACCTTGATGTTCGGCCAGCACGGCCACACAGGGCCGCGGGTTGCCATAGTCCACAAAGCCGCAGCGGGGACACACGCGTCGCATCAGCCCGTCCCGGTCGGGCCGCGGCTGGAGTGCGGTTGCGTCGTAGGGACAATAGGCAAATGTCGAATAGCCGTCTTGAACCATGATTATCTCCAGGGCGAGAGAATCGCCGGACCGCCAGAGCGAATGCCTGCATCCTTTCAGCGGGCTTGGGTCACATTCTGGTGCAAACGTACGCGGTCAGGAAGGCGGTCGGTTTGGACTGCGCGTCGATGGCAAAACCGGCGTGACGCAGCAAGTCCTCCAGGATCCAGCCCAAGGTGCTGTACTCCTGGCGAATGTGCGTGATCACTTCCTGCTTCGAGCTTACAGGGATCTGACTGACCATGGTCTCGAAGAACGCTGGGCCGTCGGTCGCCGCTTCCGGGAAGACCACATCGCGGAGATAGAACTTGGCGCCCGGCTTGAGGATCGCGGCCAGTCGTTTCAGGGCGACCAGCTTCCAGAAGTCGGGCAGATGGTGCAAGGCCAACTGGCTGACGGCCACGTCGACGGGCTCGCCCGCGTGCTGGTAGGTCAAGAAGCCGGCATGGACGAAGGCGATGTTGCCGAGTCCGGCCTCCTGGGCTTTCGCCTCCGCATACTGGAGCATCGTTGCGGAAACGTCGCAGGCGTAGACCTTGCGGCAGAGCGGGGCCGCATGCCGGGCAAAAGCCCCGGTGCCCGTTCCGATCTCGACAACGGTGTGCTCCAGCTGCAGCCCCACGGCCTCGACGATCTGGGCGTTCTCCGCATCGACATCGCGGAGTGTCCGCATGCGTGCATCGTAGGCACGGACCTCTTCGACGTTCCGGTAGTCCACGCCGACCTGAATATTCTCGTTCCACTGCCACGCGGGCTGATTGGTCATTCTGTGCTCCTGACGGCCATTGGGTCGTGCCATGCGAAAAGGAATCGAACTACGGAAGGCAGGAGAAGAAACGCCAGAAGATGAGAACCACGAAAAACACCAAATACACGAAAAAGAAAAGAGCAGAAGAGGGGCTAGGAGAACACACTCAGCCGTCTCTCTTTTCTTTCGTGTTTTTCGTGCCTTTCGTGGTTCTCATCTTCTTCGTTTCATATCCTCCGTGTCGCCGTGGTGACATTCAGTATCAGGGGATCCTCCGGCTAACCCCGATTGACCTAGTGTGCGGCGGAACTTGGGCCAACCGTTGGGGGAAAGTCCTTGGGAGGAGCATCGTAGCACGACGAGCGTGTCGTCGTCCAGGCCGAAGGCCACTCGCTGAGGGGCAAGGATGACGGCCGCGGAACGGACGGGTGCTTCGACCTTGGCCGTCCAGACGGCGCGACCTTGGGAGTCGACGGCGTGAAGCGTGCCCGAGTTGTCGCCAAAGTAAAGGATATCGTCGTCGCCGATAGCCGGCGTCGATTCCACCGGACCGGCGGCCGAATACTGCCAGCGGATCTGGTGGGAGTTGCCATCGATCGAGACCAAGAGCCCCCTGCCCTCCTGACCGCGTGGGAACTGACTGACGCCCACGTAGAGATGGCCATGCCGATCGACGACCGGCGAGCCGAGCATCTGGCCGGGGAGCCTGGTTGTCCAGGCCGTTCCGCCGGTCGGGGCGAAGCCGAAGAGGACTTCATCCCGGCTGGCGACGATGATCGTCCCGCCGTCTTCGCTGACAGCGGGTGAACTGTTCAAGTATCCGCCCGTGTAGCCCTGGGCGATCGCATGGTTCCAGCGGTTGAAACCTCGCTGCTCGCCCAACTCGATGGCAAACAGATATCCGTCCTCCGAGCCGACGTAGAGCACCCGATCGAGCACGATGCCGGCCGAGTCGAGCTTCTGCCGGGAGCGGAAGAACGGCTGCACCGCGGGCTTGCCCTCGGGGGCGACGCGGAGCAGACCGCCGTCGTAGGCACTAATCCAGGTGTTGCCCGCCTCGTCGACGACCGGGGTCGCCCAGCCGAGCGGTTGGCCCACGTGGGCCGGCACGAAGGCCTGTTTGCCGTCGGGCGTCACAGCGTGCAGATAGCCGTCGGCCGAGTGAAGCCGCAGCGTGCCATCCGGGGCGAGCACGATGGGGCCCGGCACATGGCTGCCAACCACATACTCCCAGACCACGCGGGGCTTTTCGGCTTCTTCGAGCAGGGCGACCAGTCGCCCCTGGCAACAGAGACAGATATGCCCGGCTGCGTCCACCACGGGGGCGTGACGCATCGGCCGGGCCTCGTCGGCGTACGGTGGCTCAGCCGGATAGGCCCAGACGAATTGCAACGGCCGGATCGGCGTGGGGCGAATCCGCTTGGGCGCGGGCGGCTCGGGCTCCGGAGTTGGCGCCGGGCGAGGCGCCGGAGCGGCCGGTCGTTTCGCCGCCGGCGGGGCGCTCGGCTCGCGCGGTGGAACCGCTTGAGGCCGCGGCTGACGCGGCGGAACCGGTTGCGGTTTGACCGGCCGCGACGCCGGTCGCGGAGGCGGGGCCGCTCCTCTCGGCGGCTGTGGGGAAGGTGGCGTCGGCGTGGATGCCGGCTGAGCCGGATGCTGCACGGGCGGAGGCACGGGCAACGGCTGGACGGGCGGCGGAGCGGGGGGCAGGGGCCGTGGTATGCCCGCTCCGGGCAGCGGAGGCGGCGTGCCCGGCGGTTTAGGTTGCCCCGTGCCGGGCACGAATCGAAACAGGCCCACGGCCTGACGCCCGCACTGAGGACATGCATACGGCTGGGTCGGCCGCTGAAGCTCAAAGCCGCATTGGGAGCAACGGAACGTCTTCATTCGGGGCTATCCGTCGTGTGCCACGGTTTGACTGGCCGGCAGGCGGTGCTTTCGCCATTCGAGATCCCTGCACTGCTTGCCAAGAAAGCAAGCAGTGGCACACGATTGTTGCGTGTTTCGTTCATAGGTGGTCACCGCACGCTTACGTTGGCCTTCATATACACCTTGCCATTGTCGCGCAGGACGATCCAGCCGTGGACCTCGGTAATCTCGACGCCGCGCGAAGCGGCGTAGTGCCGGGAGGCGTCAAACCGTTCGCCGGGATGGACCAGTTCGATGGTGTTCGCCAGCCCGGCCGTTTCGCAGTAGTGCTGGAGCCACTCGACAAGGGCCACTTCGAGCGGACTGGTGCCTGGGGCACGCTTGGGCTCCCAGTGATAGTATGCCTCGCCGATATCCTTGAGCAGTTGGGGTAAACGCTCGGCTGGGGCCGACTGGAAGATCAGCAGTTGTCCGGCCAGGCCGCAAGCGGCCCGGTCGCCGCGAAGAATGCCCTCGATCAACTGCTGACGCTGGTCGGCCAGCTCCGTCGCCGCCGCAAGGTCC
>JBDKTH010000660.1:0-1666 GCA_039680305.1 Thermoguttaceae bacterium
CAGTTCGACCTCGTCGAACTCCCGTTGGAGGGCGAGGATCTCGCGAGAGAGTTCCGTCTCGGTGGGGATCGCCGGAGCGGACGTGCGCTGGCGGAGGCTGGCGAGGGTTTCGATCAACCGGTAGTGGCAATCCTCCAGCGCGGAGCGCAACCGCGCGGTCAGAAGGTGTGCGGCGGACGGCCATCCATGGCGGTGGGCCCGATGGATCTGGCGGACCAGACGCTGGGCCTCCCCAAAGGAGCGATCGGGGAGCAGCACCGAGGCCTCCTCGTGGTGTCGCCGGACAAGCTGGTGATGGATCGCGGCGGAAGCGCGGAGGGCCTCGTACGTGGGATGCTGGCGAAAGGTGGTCATAAGAAGGGGTATCTTTCTTGACAGGAGAAATGCCGCAGGGCCCGCCGGAAGACACGCCGTCTTCCCGGCAGGCCCTGCGGGGCACGGGAACCATGTTGTACGGGCGGACAGCGAGCCTAGGCTGCCGCCCCTTCGATCTTCACCGGCGTGAAGCTGACGCGGTCGCCCTCATGGAGCACCTGATCGGCGGCAGCCGGCTGGCGGTTGACGCGGATCAAGTAGTCTTGGGGCCGGCCACCGGGCAGCCGCTCGTTGAAGAGCTGTTGGACCGAGAGGCCCTCGGCCACCTCGACGTAGTCGGCAAAACCGGCGCCGTCGTTGTTGATGTAGAGGATCTTCATCAGACATCACTCCTTGGATACGGTTTGGCGAATAGGGGAAACGATCGAATCCGTCGGGCCACACGACAACTAAACGGCCACAGGTACGTTGGTGATCGTGGTGGCGCCGGGTTGACCTGGGGCCAGCGCCCAGCGGAAGCGGCTGGCGTAGAGATCGAATTGCGAGGCCCCCCGGAAGCCCTGGAGGTCCCCGGGCAGGCGGGCAAGGGGAACGACCTGCCAGCGGGGAAAGGTCCGCAGGTCGGCAAACACCGCCGCGGTGCGTTGCCACTCGTGGCTGACCCACTCGAGCGGATAGAGCACAAGCCCTTCGTGCGCGCGTCTGCTTTCGGCGAAGAGTTCCTTGGGGCTTCGCCCCGCCTGCCGGGACGAGGCGGCCAGCTCCGGGCCGTCGCCGGTGATCCGAAGAGCCACCGCGGAGCGAAAGGCGGCCCAAAGGCGAGGCAACTTCAGCCGCCTGGTGCGGGCAATCCACGGATAGCGGGCGTGCCGCTCGATCTGCCGGTCAAGCGTGAGGGCCAGGGCGAGCAGGCCCTCTCTGCGTGCGTCCAAGCGACGCCCCCGGGCCTGTCCTTGGGGACGCAAGAGCAGGTCCTTGAAGAAGAGGCTCCCCTCACGACCGCCCCACGCGACGCCCCAAGGCCTGAGGATCCCGGAGAAGCCGGCCAGCCGGAGGGCCAGCTTACCGCTTTCTAGCAGTTCGTCGTAGACAGTGACCAACACGAGGTTCTCGATCTCGACGAGGTGGTCGACGACCGGACCGTTGACCAGAGACCCAAGCGCGGCAAACAGGCGCGGCGGGGCGTTGTTGCGGCGCCGGCGACCGAAGCGGCCCTCCCAACGCAAAACGGAAGACGAAGATGCGACGGCGATCATGGCAGTTTCTCCAAGGGAAAGAAGGAACAAACACCAAGAGCAAAGGACCGACCAGTCCGAGGCCATCGTGGCCCACGTCGGTATCGAGGCAAACG
>JBDKTH010001211.1:0-1810 GCA_039680305.1 Thermoguttaceae bacterium
CGTGACCGAGGAGCAACTCACCGCAGAGGACGCGGAGGAACGCAGAGGAGGAAGAGGGTTACAGATTGTTGGCCAATCGCTTGATTCCGTCTTTGAGGTTGAGGACGTTGAAGTTGATCAGCAGACCGAGGCGCAGACCGCTGAGTCCCAAATAGGCCCGCAGCTGCGCCTCGTGGATTGGGGCGAATCTCTCCACGGCTTTCACCTCGACAATTACCACGTCTTCCCCTCTATACAGCCAACCCTCCCTTCTTCTCCCCTCTGCGGTTAATCCTATCTCGCTCACCAAGCCTTCGTCGCGCCCGGGATCGCACAGGGGTAGATCCCATCGGGACCGGGTTTCACGGGGGCTTCGGCGGTCCAGGCGTACTGTTTGGGGCCGAGGTCAAGGGTTGAGTTCATCGCGTCGTCCCAGGTGACCGTCTGGCCGGAGTAGGTGGCCATTCGGCCGAGGATTGCGGTCATTGAAGCGACGGCGCCGCGGTCGGCCTCGTTGTACGGCTGTCCGGCCATCAGGGCGGCGAACAGGGCGTCCATCTCCAACTGGTGACCGTCGGGGCCGCGATCCCACCGCTGCGGCGCCTGGCCGTTGACATACAACACGGCCCGGCCATGGCCTTCAATGTCCGCGTGGCCGTTGGTGCCGTGGGCATGCTCGGCGAAACTGCCCCAGCAGCCGGGCATGTGGCGGCAGTAGCTCAGCAGGCGGCAGCCGTCGGCATACTCGAACTCCACGGTGTGGTGGTCGAAGATGTCGCCGTAATCCTTGCCGACGCGGACCTGGCGGCCCCCCATGCCTGTCGCCCGTACGGGATGCTGATCTTTTACGATCCAGTTGGCCACATCGAGGTCGTGCACGTGCTGCTCGACGATATGGTCGCCGGACAGCCAGTTGAAATAGTACCAGTTGTTGACCTGGTGCTGCATCTCGGTCTGATCCGGCCGGCGGGGGCGGACCCACACGCCGCTCGAATTGAAGTAGACCCGCATGAACTTCACGTCGCCGATAGCCCCATCGTGGATTCGGTTGATGACCTCCTTGTGCTTGATCTCGTGGCGCAGATGGTGTCCGACGGCCACGGCCAGGTTCTTCTTCTTGGCCTCGATGTTGGCCGCGAGGATTCGCCGGATGCCGGGTCCGTCGACGGCCACCGGCTTTTCCAGGAACACGTGTTTGCCAGCCTTGACGGCCGCCTCGAACTGCACGGGCCGGAATCCGGGCGGCCCGCAGAGCAGGACCATGTCGACCTCGCAGTCGAGCGCCTTCTGGTAGCCGCTGAGTTCGACAAACTTCCGCTCCTCGGGCACGTCGACGCGATCCTTGAACCGCGACTGTACGGCCCGCAGGCAGTTGTCGAGGCGGTCGCGGAACGGGTCGGCCAAGGCGACCAGTTTTACGTTGGCCTTGGTGCTCAGGGCGTTGATCGCCGCTCCTGTGCCTCGGCCACCGCATCCAATCAGCGCGATCTTGATCTGCTTGTCGTTCATGGGATTTCCTTCCGCGCGAGGTGTTTTGGGGCAGGTCCGCCGACCGGTGCCAGCCGGCCCCAGCGATGGCCTCGATTCTAACGCGGGGAAATCGCCATGCAAGTCCCTGGCGGCGGCTGGGCCGATTTCCACCGACCTCGTCGCCCAAGACGTTCGCCGCTGTTTGCCGGATCGTCTGCCGCATCCCGGTTCCGACTTCGCCTGCCCCCAGACTTCAAAGCGAGGGGATCTTGGGGGTGAGCAACTCGGATCCTAACACCGTAGAGTTACGGAATTCCCGTGTTGCCAAGGCCATGGTGACAGGCCCTAATGGGGCCAAGGT
>JBDKTH010000643.1:0-2318 GCA_039680305.1 Thermoguttaceae bacterium
CCTGCATTCCTATTGGCAGCAGGCCCGGCTGGAGCGAACGCCGATCGACGAACCATCCCCATGAGTGACACGCAGTCCCAACCGGGCATCCCTCGACACAGACGCCGCTGGCTCCAATTCGGCACGCGGACGCTGCTGCTGGTCGTCCTGATCTGTGCAATCCCTTGCAGTTGGCTTGCCATCAAGATTGATCGGGCGAGGAAACAACAGGCGGCGGTCGCAAAGCTGATGACGTTGCATGGATCCGCCCATTTTGACTACGAGACCGGGGATCCCATCGTCGGACTCGACACCCCTACGCCGCCCGGTCCGCCATGGCTGCGAGAGTTCCTGGGCACGGACCTCTTCGGACGGGTCATCCGCGCCGGAGCCCAGAACGACGCCAGTATGGCCTGCCTCACCGCGATGCCCCACCTTCGCGACCTGTATCTCTACGGTGAGATTACCGACGTTGGGCTGCAACAACTCGACGCGTTGCCCCAGTTGACGGGAATGGAGATCCACAGCGACCGAGTGACCGACACGGGGCTTGCCCATCTCAAAAATCTGAGCCGCTTACAGGCGTTGAAACTCTGGGGAAAGCAGCCGACCGATGCAGGCCTCAAGCACCTTGAAGGGTTGAACCAGCTCGAGGTCCTACGCCTCCGTTTACCGGAGATGACCGATGCAGGACTGGAGCATATCCGAGGCCTAACCCAACTCCAGGAGCTCGATTTGTCGCAAACCCCCATCACTGACGAGGGTATGCGACATCTCCAGGGTCTGAAGCAACTTCACACGCTGCAGCTGAGCGGCACGGGTGTTACGGACAAGGGCTTGGAGCATCTCCACGGACTGCCCCAGCTTCGAATCCTCGTCCTCTACACGATGGGATCGCAGATCAGCAATCAGGGCGTGAAGAGGCTCCAGGAAGCCTTGCCGAACTGCAAGGTTCAATGGTAGCTGTCAACCACGAGTCGCCGCCCCGTGGCACAAGCCGCGGGAGGTAGTCGACTGGCGGGCCGGGCGAACCGCCGCTTCGGCGGTAAGCCAGCGGCCCGGCGGAGCGCGGGCTGCTACGATTCTTGCTGGTTCGTGCGGCGGACGCGGTTCTTGTCGTCGACGAAGACGACGCGGGGGACGAGCTTGCGGGCTTCTTCCTCGGGGAGGGCACAGTAAGAAATGATCACGACCAGATCGCCGGGCATCCCCAGACGGGCGGCCGGACCGTTGAGCATCACAGTCCCCGAGCCGGGCGCGGCCTCGATCACGTAGGTCACCAGCCGGGCGCCCGAGTTGACGTTGAGGACGTGGACCTGCTCGCCCGGCAGCATGTCGGCCGCCTGGATCAGGTTGCTGTCAATCGCGATACTGCCCTCGTAGTCCAATTCCGTACCCGTTAGCGTGGCCCGGTGGATCTTGGACTTGAGCATGAAACGTTGCACCGACTCCCTCCCCTGGAAGCGTTAGGGCGCGGCCTGGGCTCCTCACTGTCACTTTTGCCGCATTGGGTCCGTGACTAGCCGCAAGTGGCTAGACCGGGAGCCCCGAATATTATACGCATTTTTCCCGCAGCGATGTAGCAATAATCCCGAGGTGCCATTGCTGGCGACCGGGTTCGACGCTCAGAAGGAGGGAGGTGAGGTGCCTAGAGACTGCTATAGCACCCCCGCCGAGATGGATAGAGTGAGGGGAATTGCCGTGGATTCGGCTATCGAAAGTGCCCCTCACCCCGGCCCCCCCCCCGAGGGAGATGGGGGTTTTGCTTGGATAGGTCCCAAGAAACGACGCGACCGCCGGGATTTCGGCGGTCTTGGGCGTCAGGAGGTCTCTTCGACCCCTTCCCGGCCTCTGGAGCGTGCCTCGCGGGGGGGTATATGGGCGTGACCAGGGCCGGGCGCGGGGTCTAGAGAAGAGACACTATTTTTTCTTGCCGCCCTTGCCTTCCTTCTTGGGGGGAGGGGCCTTGAACTCGTCGAGCGTCAGCGAGCCATCGTTATTGGTGTCCTTGGCCTTAAACACCTTCTCGGCCCTTTCGATCTGCTCGGGCTTCTTGCGGTTGGCCTTGAACTCGTCGAGCGTCACTTTTCCGTCGTTGTCCTTATCCAACGCCTTGAACACCTCTTCCGGCGGCTTCGGCGGCTTCTTGGGGCCGTCTTTCTTCTCCTGAGCAGAAGCGCTCAGGCCAATCAGGCAAGCCACGGTCAGGGCGAACAATGTCGTCCAAAAACGCGTCATGGTGGTACTCCTCGATAGACAGAATAGGGTGCAAACCATCGCGTTGGCCGGCCGGTGGCCAAAGTACGTGCCGGTTCGGCCCAACGATTATTGAACCCCGG
>JBDKTH010001062.1:0-18610 GCA_039680305.1 Thermoguttaceae bacterium
CCCCTTGCACCAGATCGGTCCTCAAGGCCCGGCAATGGCTCGGGCGGTGGAACGCTGTGTGCACTGCGGGTTTTGCCTGTCGGCCTGCCCGACCTACCTGGTTCTGGGCGAAGAGATGGACTCGCCACGCGGCCGGATCCTGCTGATGAAGGGCGTACTGGAAGGCGACTTGAAGCTGCCCGACGCGTTGCCCTATCTCGACCGCTGCCTGGGCTGCCTTGGTTGCGAGACCGCCTGCCCTTCGGGCGTGGAGTACGGCGAGTTGATCACGCCCTTCCGAGCCCTGGCCGAGGAGCAGCACGGCCATAGCCTGATCGACCGGCTGTTCAGGACGTTGCTCCTGGCCACGCTCCCGTATCCCGGGCGATTCCGCTTGGCGGTTCGGCTGAGCTACCTGGCCCGTCCCCTGCGACGGTTCCTGCCCGGCCGGCTCCGTGCGATGTTCGATCTGTTGCCCCCGCACCTTCCCAAGTCCTCGCCTCTGCCCGAATTCTACCCAGCCCAGGGAAACCGGCGAGCCCGCGTGGCCCTGCTGTCGGGCTGCGTTCAGCAGGTTCTCGCCCCCGAGATCAACTGGGCCACGCTACGGGTCCTGGCGGCCAATGGTGTGGAAGTGGTGATCCCCAAAGCGCAACGTTGTTGTGGAGCCTTGAGTGCTCATACGGGAGCGGCCCGCCAGGCACGGGCTTGCGCGAGGCACAATCTGGACGCCTTTCCCAAAGGCATCGACGCCGTGTTGACCAACGCCGCCGGGTGCGGATCGGGGATGCACGAATACCCGCTCTGGTTGGCTGGGCAACCGGAAGAAAAGGCCGCCGAAGCCTTTGGCCGGCAGGTCAAGGATGTGAGTGAGTTTCTCATGGAACTGGGGCCCGTGGCCCCGCCACCCTTGCCCGGTTCACTCCAGGTGGCCTATCACGATGCCTGTCATCTCCTGCACGCCCAGAAGATTCAGTCCCAGCCGCGCCGGCTCTTAGCAATGATTCCAGGCCTCAAGGTCGTTGAGGTGCCCGACGGCGAGATCTGTTGCGGTTCTGCCGGGACGTACAACATCCAACAACCGGCAATCGCCCATGAGTTGGGCCAACGCAAGGCTCGGGCGATCCTCTCCACGGGGGCCGATGCAGTGGCGGCCGGCAACATCGGCTGTCTGATGCAGATCCAGTTCCATCTCGGCCAGCAAGGCCATCGTCTGCCCATCTATCATACTCTCGAACTGCTCGACACGGCTTACCGACGCGTTGACCTTCGAATTACCCCTGGATGAACGTGCATCATGTGAGGTGCTGACACTGACCGCTATGGAGGAGCCGATTGGCTTCAGAGGGTGAACTCCCGCGTTTCGCCGGGGTGCAACTCGTAGACGTCGTCGCGAAAGCCGATGTGGATCGGCCGAGCCCAGCTCTTCTCCGAGGCGATGGCTAGCTTCTGGTGGGTGAGGCAGACGTGCAGACCATGGTTCCGGTAGTGGATCCGCATGCGGATCCTGGAGAGGTGGTCGGGAAGCTGGGGGTTGAATCGAAGGACCTCGTTTCGGAGTTCCAAGCCAGTGTAGGCTCGCTGCGCCAGGTCCACGGTTCCCGCCATGGCGGCGAGGTGAATGCCCTCAGGCGTGGTGCCGCCTTGGATATCGCTGATGTCGCTCTCCAACGCCTGCTGGAACAGATCCCAGGAACCCTGCCGGTCGGAGCGGGCCAGGACCCAGGCATGGACCACGCGGCTCAAGGTCGATCCATGGGAGGTCCGCTGCATATAGTAGCGGATGTGGTCCGGGATGGTTGCCGGATCGAACGGGTAGCGGAGGCGATCGAAGAGCTCCTTGAGTTCTTCGGCGGAAAAGAGGTAGAAGAGCATCAGCACGTCGGCCTGCTTGCTCACCTTGTAGCGGTTGACGTCGTCCCCGTCGGCTTCCAGGATCCGGTCGAGGCGGTGGATATTGCCGTAGCGGTTGCGGTAGGCCTCCCAGTCGAGTTCCTGGAGATCTTGATAGCCCTCAAACTGACTGATCAGGCCGTCCTTGAGAAAGGGAACGTAGAGGTTCCGACTGATGTGATCCCAGTCACGGAGCTCGTCAGGGGTGATTTCCAGCGAGTCGAGCAGTTCGTTCTGGCGATCGTCGGGCAGGATCGCCACGGCGCGGCAGGCGTGACTGAGGGTCCAGGAGGCCATCACATTGGTGTAGGCGTTGTTGTTCACGCCGAAGCTGTCCGTGTCGGGGTACTGCGTGTGGAATTCGTCCGGTCCGGCCACGCCGTGGATTTCGTAACGCTGGCGATCGGGACTATAGCGAGCGAGACTGGCGAAGAAGCGGGCGATCTCCAGCATCATCTCCGCCCCGAAGAACGAGAGGAAGCGGATATCGCGGGTGGCTTCGAAGTATTGCCAGATGTTGTAGGCGATGGCCGCGTTGACGTGCCGCTGTCGCTGGGTCTTATCGGGGACCCAGCGGCCCGAGCGGGGATTGAGATGGATCGCCGGGGTTTCTTCGCGGCCATCGCTGCCGCTTTGCCAGGGATACATGGCCCCGGCGTAGCCCGCCTCCTTGGCCGCCCAGCGGGCCTCGTCCAGTCGGCGGTAGCGATAGAGGAGCAGTTCACGCGTCAGGTGTGGAATGCGGAGGTTGAAGTAGGGGAACACGAACAGTTCATCCCAGAAGACATGGCCGCGGTAGGCTTCCCCGTGCCAGCCGCGTGCAGGCACGCCAACGTCACGGTCGACGGTGTTCCGCGAAATGGTCTGGAGCAAGTGGAAAATATGCAGACGCAGGATGCACTGTTCGCGGGAACTGTCCCCGATCTGGATGTCGCAGCGCCGCCACAGCTGGGCCCAGGCCCGCCGGTGGGATTCGAGCAATTGCTCGAACGAGCCGGCCCGCTCCGCGGCCTTCGTGGCCTCCAAGACGGGGTCGCTGATCGCCCAGTCACGCGAGGTGCGGATGGCCGCCACCTTTTCGACGTGAATCGGTTGGCCCTCTCGGCAAGGGACGAGCAGTTCCTGGGCGGCGACCTGCAGTTCCGTCCGATTCTCCCGCGGTACGGCCTGAAGCCCGGCGTCCCCCAGCACTCGCGTGCGTGCCGCCTGCCCCATGATAATCCACGACTGGTTGGTGCGGGCGCGAAGGGCGAGCCCATCTTCGCCCACCTCGCCGGTCTCCAGGATCTCCAGGTGCTTGTTGGCCAGGGAGCGATAGCGGGCGACCCCTGCATTGGTCACCGAGCCGTCCAACGCTGTGCGAAGCAGGAGCGTCCCGGACCAGTTTTCGGCGGTCAACGACCACTGAATTGCCGCCAAGTGCGGGTTGCCCATGTGGACCAGACGCCGGCTGATGAGCGTAAACTGCCGCCCCTGCCGGTCGCGAAAGCTGATCTGCCGGCGCAACACGCCGTTTTGCAGGTCCAGCGCCTGCTGATAATTGAGCAGTTCGACCGATTCCAGCTCGAACCAATCGCTCTGTTCGGTGCGGAACGAGAGGCAGAGCCAGTTGGGCCAGTTGACCAGTTCTTCGTGTTCCAACAACCGGCCATGGATCTCGCTGGTCAGACGGTTGTAGACACCAGCCAGGTACGTGGCCGGATAGTGGATCCCGTCGGCCGGGGATTCTTCGGCCGCGCCGCGTGTGGCGAAGTAGCCGTTCCCCAGGGTGCAGAGTGCCTCACGCAACGGTTCCTCTTCTGGATCCCAGCCGACGTAGACCAGGCTCCACGGACTGGTGGTGACTGCGGGGTGGATCTTCTTCGGAGCAAGAACCGTCGTCATGGCATCTTTCTCCTCTTCAGGGGCCTCACTCCGTCAACTGTAACTCGCGCAGATCACTCACGACGACGTCGGCGCCGGCTTCGCGGAGCGACTCAACCTGGTCCTCGCGACGGGCTACGCCGATCACCGTGCCAAAGCCGCCGCGGCGTCCGGCCTCCACGCCGGCAAAGGCGTCCTCGATCACGGCCGACCGATCGGGCTGGACGTCCAGACGCTTGGCCGCTTCCAGGAACATTTCGGGCGAGGGTTTTCCTTCCAATTCCATCTCTGCGGCAGTCGTCCCGTCGACCCGGGTGTCAAACAGCCCCGACAGCCCGGTCACTTCGAGGATCCGTCGGCAGTTCTTGCTGGAAGAGACGACCGCCGTCTTCAGGCCTTGTTCGCGCCACTGATGGAGCCGTTCGACGGCATCGTCGAAAACCCCGATTCCCCCTCGCTCAAGGAACTCATTGTAGAGTTGGTTCTTGCGGTTTCCCAGGGAGCAGACCGTACTGTAGCCGGGTGGGTCAGACGGATCGCCGTCGGGCAGGTGAATCCCCCGCGACGCCAGAAAGCTCCGCACCCCATCGTACCGCGGCTTGCCGTCGACGTACTGCAGGTAGTCCACCTCCTGGTCGAACGCCTGAAACGACGGATGCCCTGTGGCAATCCAAAACTCCCGGAATTCGTCAAACGCCTGCTTCCATGCTCGGGCGTGGATGACCGCTGTGTGCGTGATCACCCCGTCCAGATCAAGGATCATCGCGTCGTATTGGTTTCGGCTTAGTGCAACCATTTCATCTCACCTCACTTTACTTCGCCGAGCCGGAGCAACAGCAGTGGGCAGGGCGGCTCGTGCAGTACGGAGCGGATCGCGCCGGCATGCTCGGCGTTCAAGGTCCCATGCCAGCCGCAGACGATCAGGTCGATGTGATTGTCCCTGGCAAACCGATTGATCTCTTCCCCCGTCTCTCCCACGGCCAAGGCCATGCGTAGGCGACTGGTCTGCTCCTGGGGGCAATGGGCCCGCTCGAGAAACTCATGGACCCAGGACGGCCACTCGTACTGAGCCTGATCCACGTAACGCGGAGCGGTCATCGAGCCTGGCTCCATCGGCTGAGTGGAGCCCGCAGCCGTGACGTGAAGGACAATGAGTTCCGCGTCCGTCCGCTCGACGAACTCTAGGGCCGGACCGGCTGTGGCGGCGGTGGTCGGGGTGCCGTCGTGGGGCAGAAGCACGTGGCGCAGGTGGGTTAGCTGCCGCGACGGATCCGGCGGCACGAGGATCACCGGGCAGGGTGCCATGTGCACCACCTCCGTGGCCACGACGCCCAACTCGCTGATCGGATCCTTCTGGCCGGTATGGGTGCACATCACGATGTAAGGGCTCTTCTGCTGGCTGGCAATCCGCACGATCTCGTCCGCCGGATTGCCGCTCCCCTGGTCCAGAATCACACCTCGCACGTCCTCGGCATTCAGCTGGAGGTGGCTCAAGAGCTCGCGAGCGGGCTGTGTCTGATCGCTGATGTGAACCAGATGCAGGGCCGCATGCTCCAGTTCGGCAATCAATCGCGCCACGGGCAAGGCCGCCAAGGATTCTTTCGTGCCATCCAGGGGAACGAGAACTGTTGCCGCCTGGGTCCCCGGCTGAGCAACCTCGTGACCGCCGTAGGGAGCTGTGGCTGTGGGGGATAGGTAGTCCATGGTCCTTTCCTTTCAATATGAGGGAGCCTGGTTAGTCAGCCTCTTCCCACGTTCCCCAACCCGTGTCTTGCCAGCGGATGACATACCGGCGCCCGGGGGAAGGCGTGAGTTGGGGGCCTTCGACAAGCGAGACCACCATCCCTTCCGGCCCGCTGATCTGTTCAATCTCCATCGACCGTGGCTCATGGTGAACGGTGACCATCAATTGACGCCCGTGCCACTGGACCGGGAACCGAAGTCGCGACCAAGCGTCGGGCAGATGGGGTAGGAACGCTAGCCCCTCCGGACGCAGCATCATCCCGCCGAAGCCCATCACGGCCGCTTGCCAAAGCCCGCCAAGGGCCGCCGCGTGCACTCCGCCGGCCGCGTTGCCCATGTTGTTGGCCAGGTCGATCATCGCCGCTTGATGAAAGAACCGCATGGCCAACGACATATCGCCCAGCCGAGCGGCGACGAGTGAGTGGCCCGCCGGGCTGAGCGAACTGCCGTGTCCGGTGCGTGGCTCGTAGAAGTAGAAATTGGCCGCGCGCACCCCCGGCGCAAACCGATCCCACAAGAGCGCAAAGAGCATGATCACATCAGACTGCTTGACCACCTGGCACTGCTGGGTGCGCTCCCGGCCCAGCAGCACGTCCATCGGAGCAGTCCGCGGCTCGTAGTCCGCCAGGTTGATGGGTTTCAGGTGGAAGTAGCCGCGGAACTGTTCGAAAAGCCCCGTTTCCGGATCGAAGCCGGTGTAGATGTGCGTGGCGATCGTCGGCCAGCTGTCCATTTCCTCCGGCAAGAGCTTGAGCTTGGCAAATAGCTCGCGCGCCCGTTCCGGCCAACGCTCTTCGAGAAGCTTCGCTGCGGCCACGCCCTGTTCGAGATTCCACTGGGCCAGGAGGTTGGTGTAGGCGTTATCGTCGATCGCCTCGTGGTACTCGTCCGGTCCGATCACGTGCTGGATGTGATACCGCCCGTCCTCGCCTCGATGGACGCGCGAGGCCCAGAAGCGGGCCGTATCCAGGAGAATCTCCGCGCCAGCCTCGCGGAAAAACGGGTCGTCGCCAGTGGCCTGCCAGTAGTGCCACACACCATAGGCCACGTCGGCACTGATGTGCTGCTCCAACTCGCCACACAGGACTCGAATCAGCTTGCCATCGGGCGCGAACACCATCGCCGGCGTCGTTTCGTAGCCGTCGTCGGCCGACTCCCATGCGTAGAGCGCCCCGCGATAGCCGAGCGAGCGGGCCTTCTCTCGCGCGCCGTCGAGCGTGTGATAGCGGTACATCAACAGAGCCCGAGCGGTCGGCGGATGGGTGAAGATGTAAAACGGCAGCATGTAGATTTCGGTGTCCCAGAAGACGTGCCCCTTGTAGGAATCGCCGGTCAGGGCCCGGGCCCCGATGGAGACCCGCTCGTCTTCCGGATTGGCCGTGCTGATCAGATGGTACATAGCAAACCGCAGGGCCCGTTGGGCCTCGAGGTCGCCGTCAACCTGCACCTCCGCCGTGCGCCATCGCTGGCCCCAGGCCTGGCAGTGGGCATCCACCACGCTGGCAATCCCGCCGTCGCTGAACAGTCGTTCCAAGTGGGCAATCGCCGCATCGGCGGGCTGGGGTACGTCACGCGAGGTGTAGAGCGAGACCAGCCGGTCGAGGCGATAGGTCCGTCCAAGTTCAACCTCCAGCTCCCAACGCTTCATCGGCGCTTCAGCCCCGACACGGATCTCCTCGCCGTGGTATTCGGTTTCTTCGCTGCGCACGCGGCTGGCCGCGGCAACCGCGACCGTCACGCCGCGGCCTGGGGCGGTGAACTCGGTCACGACCGCGCGTGAGGCCGGCGCCTTGTGCTCGGCGATCGCGGCCGCTCGGGCCAGCGGCATGCCTCCGGCGGCAATGTCGGGGAGTCGTCGCTCCAGACGTACGCGGCCGCTGTAGTTCTCCGGAGTCAAGCTCACCGCCTGGGCCATGATGTGCCGATCGGCCAACGATGCCAGACGCATGAACCGCAAGCGTGTGATCCGTCCGGCGGGATCCCGATATCGCCACTCCCGCCAGAGGATCCCCTGCCGCATGTCGAGGATCCGACGGTGCTCCAGGATCTCGCCATCCTCCATGTTCAAGGGATGGTCATCCACGATAATCCGCAGATAGGTCCAGTCCGGAGCGGTGACCAACTCGGGAATCGCGCCCGCCTGAGGACGCATGCCGAAAACCCCGGCGACAAACGTCCGTGGCGTGGAATGCGAAACGCCCTCGGCCAACGAGCCCCGGGTGCCCACGTAGCCATTAGCCGTCGTAAACACCGATTCGATTTCGTGTTCCCGGGCCAGGTTGAAGCCTTCCTCGACTAGCAGCCAACTCCGATCCTTGGTCCGGCGGGCCGGCAAGTGGCCATCCGCCTCCCATGCTTCCACCTGCAGCCGCGACTGCTCGTGCAGGATGACCTGCTTGTGCAACAAGACTTGAAAGCGAGATAGACCGCCGCCCAAGGGAAGCACATGCGCCGGCATCGCCGGTTCCACTTCCAAGGAAACCAGGACGGGCGGCGGACCGGTGGGCGGCATGGCCGGGCGTGCTGCAGGCCGGATCTCGGTCGGCGAGACCACGCCGTCGGCGACGATGAGAATCCGATCGTGGGACACTTCCCGCCCCCGAGCCAACTCGCAGAGAATGCCCGTAAGGGCGATCGTTCCGTCCCCCAAGCCGATGCATCGCTGGTCGACGTCGCCGGTGATGGCCACCCTCGGCAGGCCCCCTGCGCGGGCGGCTTCCAGCAGTCGCCGGTTCTCCTCGTTGGTGGCCACTTGCCGCCAAATTCGCAGCGGCCGGGCCTCGCCATCAAAACCGATGATCTCCTCGCCACGCCCCGCCAACACAAACAGATGCTGCTTGTGCGGACCGCGTTCGGGAAACCACTGTTCGATCGTGGGCAACTCGGCCTCTGTCAAGACCACGACGGAAACGTCTTCGTGAAGCAGCCGCTCCAAGTCGTTGCGGAGTGGGGCAGAAGCCTGCGAGTCACTGGCCGCAAGCGTGGCGTCCCAGTCGAAGGCGATGATCTGAAACGGCCTGTTCAGTTCGGCAGGAAGGTCTTGCGTAGTGGCTGCCAACGTGTGCTCGCTCGAGATGCTCATAGAAGTTCCCCTATCTGCACCTGGGACGACATGATTCTCTTGCAACTACCATGCCGGAGTTCCAGGCCGCGAGAAGGAGGCAGGGGGCTCAGTTGGCCCCCGGAAACGGTGTTGGGGGACCAAGAAATCGCTCTCGCGTTTGGCCTACCAACTTTCGCGGCCCATCGCCCGGAGGTACGATGGTGGTCTGCACCCGGGAGAACCACTACATGACCGTTCACGCCACATTCCGTCGCTGGTTGTTCATTGCCGGACTGGCCGCACTCGTGCCAGTCCTGGTTATCCCGCGTTCTGCCTCGGCACAGGCGACGCTGGCGGGGCAACCGGTGACGAACGACGAAAAAACTGCCTCAGTCAACGAGCAGACGGCCGCAGGCAACCGGCCGGAGCGAGTCGCCTGGTTCGCCAATCTCGGCTTCGGAATCTTCATTCACTGGAGCGTCGACAGCCAACTGGGATTGGTGATCAGCCATTCGCTGGTCGGGGCGGACGACGGCTACTGCCGTCGCTTTTTCGAGGAGCTGCCCAAGACCTTCGATCCCACGCGGTTCGATCCCGATCAGTGGGCCAGGCTCTGCAAGTTGTCCGGGGCCAAGTACGTGGTCTTCACGGCCAAGCATCACTCGGGCTTCTGCATGTTCGACACGGCCACCACGAAGTTCGGCATCATGCACACGCCTTACGGCAAGGACGTCACTCGCCTGCTGGTCGATGCGCTTCGCAAGCAGGAGCTGGCCGTCGGGCTCTACTTCTCGCCCGACGATTTCTGGTGGCTCCATCAGCATGGGATCATCATCGAACGCAAACGCAAAGGCGTCACGCCGCAAGAGAATCCCGAATTGCTGAAATACGACCAGACCCAGATCCGCGAGCTGCTGACGAAGTACGGACCGATCGACATCTTCTTCATCGATGGCCCGGCTGAAGGCCTGCGTGAAGTCTGCTGGCAGGTACAGCCGGAGATCGTCGTGACGCGTGGGGCGATGAAGACGCCTGAGCAGTATGTGCCCGGTGTGGCCCTCAAGGAACCCTGGGAAGCCTGCATGACCATGGGTACGCAGTGGCAATACAAACCGACCAACGAGGTCTACAAGTCGGGCACCGAAGTGATTGAGACGCTCGTGGAAACCCGGGCCAAAGGCGGCAATCTCCTGTTGAACCTCGGCCCCAAGCCCGACGGCGAGATCCCCATCGAGCAGGATGAGCGGATTCGCGAAGTCGGCCTTTGGAACTTCATCAACGGCGAGTGCATCGACGGCGTGGAGCCTTGGATCGTGACCAACGAAGACAATGTCTGGTTTGTCAAGCGTCGGGGCGAGAACACCGTCTACGCGATCGTCACACGGCCCAACTGGACTTGGGGTTCACGGCGTGAATTCACCCTCCAATCGGTCCAGGCCGGCCCGGCAACGCAGGTCAGCGTGCTTGGCCAGTCGAGTCTTGCCCTGGAATACCAGCCCGAGGCCGACGTGAGCGTGCGTTGGCACCAGGACGACCAGGGGCTGCATGTTTCCGCCGTGCGTACCCAGCGGATCTACAACGATCGCAAGTGGCCCAACGCCGTGGTCCTGAAAGTGACCGACGCCCGAGCGGCCGTGGTCCCGCCGATCGTTGTCACCAAAGGCGTCAAGCCGGCTGGCGGCGGCCGCATGGTGCTCACCGGGGAACTGGCCGACCTGGGCAAGGCCGCCTCGGTGGAGGTCGGCTTCCAGTATCGTCGTCAGCACGATTCCACCCAACCGCTGGCCAAGGCCGATCCCTGGCATGACACTCCCCGCACCGTCCAGTCGGCCCCCGGCCGGTTTACCGTCGACGTGACGAACCTCACTCCCGATCAGTCCTACGACTTTCGCGCCGTGGTCAAGCACCCGCGGATTACGCTCTATGGCGACGTGAAAAGCGCCGGGAATCGCTGAAAGCCCTCAAGCCAAACCAGGCAGTTCTCATGAAAGCCGCCTTCTTCACTGCGTTGCGTCGGGTCGAACTCCGAGAGGTCCCTGAGCCGAAGCTCGTGCAGCCCGACGACGTGCTGCTGCGGATCGATCGCGTCGGGGTCTGTGGGTCGGATGTGCACTACTACACTCACGGCAATGTGGGGCCCCAGGGGCTCACCTATCCGGCCCCCGTGGGCCATGAGTGCTCGGGCACGGTGCTGGAGGTGGGGCCGGAGGTCATCGGGCTCAGGCCGGGGGACCGGGTGGCGGTCGATCCGGCGATCGTCTGCGGCAAGTGCGATCAGTGCCGAACCGGGCGGCTGAACACCTGCCGGAACATCCGGTTCATGGGTTGCCCCAATCAGGCCCCCGGGGCGCTGGCCGAGTACAGCGTGATGCCGGCCGAGAACTGCCTGGTGCTGCCAGAGTCGGTCTCGCTGGACGAGGGGGCTCTGCTGGAGCCGCTGTCGATCGGCCTGCATGCGGTTCGGCTGGGTGAGGTGTGCCCGGCCGCCCGGATCGCGGTGCTCGGGGCCGGGCCGATCGGGCTGAGCGTCCTGGCCTGTGCCAAGGCGACTGCTCCCTGCACGGTTTACGTCACCGATCCACTGGAGTATCGGCTGGAGGCGGCCAAGCAATGTGGGGCCGACTGGACCGGACATCCTCGGCGAACGAGCGTCGTGGGCGAGATCCTTCAATGCGACCCCCGGGGGCTCGATCTGGTCTTCGAGTGCTCGGGCGACCCGGCCTGCATCAACCAGGCCCAAGAGCTGTTGGCGCCCGGGGGGATCCTGGTGATGGTGGGGATTCCCGAGGATCTGTCGATTCGGTTCGACGTCCACGCGATGCGGGTCAAGGAACTGACGTTCAAGAACGTCCGCCGGCAGAAAGGGTGTCTGGCCCCGGTCATTCGACTGGTAGCAGAGCATCGGATCGACACCCGACCGTTTCTGACCCATCGGTTTTCCCTCGTCGAGGTTCGCGAGGCCTTCGAACTGGTGGCCGGCTATCGCGACGGGGTGATCAAAGCCCTGCTCGACCTGTCCCAGGCCCCTTAGGCTAGCCCATCGCCAATCGTGCTTGTTCCCCATGCCCGAAGAGGGTATGGTAGAGGGCGTATCCCTTCTTTCCTTTAGCCTAGGCGGTCGAGCGGTTTCGCTCCGCGCCTGGCTTGCCCTTCGGATGGACCACGGCGATGAAACATGGCCCTTGGATACTGACGGCGTTGTTCGTGGTGGCAGGGGTGGTCGCTGGTTGCAGCCAGTCGGGCGGCTCGGCGCAGTCGGACAGCAGCGATCCCAAGGCGAAGAAGCCCGACGCGGTGATCGGCCTTTCCGTGTTGACGCTGACCAACCCCTTTTTCCGCGATCTGGCCGACGCGGTGAAGGCGGAGGGACGCAAGCACAATTACGAGGTGATTGTTACTTCGGGCGAGAACAACGTCGCCTCGCAGAAGGACCAGGTGAACGACTTTATCGTCAAGAAGGTCGACGCCATCGTCTTGTGCCCCTGTGACTCGAAGGCGATCGGCACGTCGATCCAAAAGGCCAATGAGGCGGGGATTCCGGTCTTCACGGCCGACATCGCCTGCCTGGCCGACGGGGCGAAAGTGGTCAGCCACATCGCCACCGACAACCTGGGCGGTGGCCATGAGGCGGCCAAGGCGGTCATGGAACTGTTCCCGGGCGGCGGCAAGGTGGCGATCCTCGACTATCCCGAGGTCGAATCGGTAATCATGCGGACGAAAGGGTTTCGCGAGGAGTTGGCCAAACACCCGGACGGTGGCATCGAGATCGTGGCCACGTTGCCCGGCGGCGGCGACAAGGAAAAGTCGCTGAAGACGACCGAGGACATCCTCCAGGCCCATCCCAAATTGGACGGGATCTTTGCGATCAACGATCCTTCGGCGTTGGGCGCGGTGGCGGCGATCGAGAAGGCCGGTCGGGCGGGGCAGATCAAGGTCGTCGGCTTCGACGCCCAGCCCGAAGCCCGCCAGGCCGTCAAGGACGGCAAGCTCTACGCCACGATCGTCCAGTATCCGGAGAAGATCGGCCAGACGGCCCTGGAGACGGTCGTCCGCTACATGGCCGGCGAAGAGGTACCACGCGAGGTGCTCATTCCGTGTACGATCTACCGGAAGAGCGATGCGGAAAAGGACCCCAGCCTGAAGAAATGACGAAGGTCGAATGACGAAACCAGGACGAAGCACGGACGACGAAAAGGTGAGTGCTTCTCGTTTGCCTGGTCCTGCGTCATCTTCTCCCATGCCCACCCCAACTCCCTCACCATCGAAGTCGTTTCTCCGCCTCTCCCCGGCCGTGTTTCGCTTTCTGGCCGACTACGGCATGCTGGGCGTGTTGGTGCTGTTGTGCCTGTACTATTCGGTGGTGACGATTGAGAAGCAGCATTCCACGAGCACAGGGGCTGCGCAGCGAATGGCGGGCCGACTGTCCGAGGTCTTGCGAGCCCCAGCCACGATGGTCATCGTCACCAAAGACCGCGACGACGATCGCGGCTTCGCCAACAGCCTGGGGCAAGGGCTCGAAACGGCCGGGTTTCGCGTGGTGGCGAAGATCCACGGCCAGCCCTCGACCGTCCGGCATGCGATCGAAGACCTCGTGCTCAAGCAAATGCCGATCGACTGCATTGCCACGACCCCCGATTACCAGTTGGTCGTCGGCAACGTCCTGAAACAGTTTCCGCAGCTCAACGCCGTGCCGGTCGAGATTCCCGAGAGCCACTACTGGCCGACGTTCTTGAAGCTCGACAACCTCCGCAACGTGGCCAACCAGATCGTCGTGATCGCGGTGATCGCCGTGGGAATGACGATGGTGATCATCACCGGCGGGATCGACCTGTCGGTCGGAAGTCTGGTGGCGCTGTCGGCCGTATCGGCGGCGACGCTGATCGTCCAGTTCGGCGGCACGCAGGCGTCGACCGCCGGCCTGATCGCGGCCAGCCTGGCGGCGATTCTCCTCTGCGGCGCGGTGGGGGCCTTTTCCGGGGTGATGATCACGCGGTTCACGATTCCGCCGTTCATCGCCACGCTGGCCGTGATGCTCGTCGCCCGGGGCGTGGCCTTCATCATCACCCGCAGCGAATCGGTCTACCACCTCCCCGACGCCTTTACCTGGCTCGGTCGTGGCACGAGCCTGCTGGCGATTCCCAACGCCGTGATCTTGATGGTGCTGATCTACGCCGCCTCGCACGTGCTCATGACCCGCAGCACGCTGGGACGCTACATCTACGCCGTGGGTGGAAACCGCCAGGCAGCAAAGCTCTCCGGCATCCAAACGGCTCGCGTGCGTCTGGCGGTCTACGTGGTTTCCGGGATCATGGCCGGACTGGGCGGCGTGATCCTGGGCTCGCAGCTCAAGGCCGGCGGCCCGCAGTATGGCGACATGTATGAGCTCTATGCGATCGCCGCCGTGGTCGTCGGGGGCACAAGCCTCTCCGGTGGCGAGGGACGGGTGCTCGACACGCTGGTCGGCGCCTTCATCATCGCCGTGATCCAGAACGGCATGAACTTGACCAACGTTGAGAGCTACACGCAAATGGTCGTCCTCGGCCTGGTGATCCTGGGGGCCGTGCTCTTGGATTCAATCAAGAAGTTCGGGTGGCGGGGAGTGATCAACCCACAGTGAACCAGGCTCGGCGACATGCGGCCACCGGACGGCCCGCGCTTGCCCGCCGGGTAGAATAGAGCAAGTTTTGTTGCGGAGAGAGTGCTGGTGCAAGGAAGAAAAGAGCCTGTGGATCTAAGACGCTGCCAACTGTCGGCGGTCATTGTGGCCGGGCTGGTGGGGACCGCTTCCCAGGAGGTCCTGCTGGGGCAAGAGATCCACGTCAAGGTGATGTCGTTCAACATCCGCTTGAGCAAGGGCCAGGACGGCTCCAACCATTGGGGCAACCGGCGCGATCTGGTGTTCGATGTGATCCGACAATTTGACGGGGACTTTCTCGGCGTCCAAGAGGCCTGGCCGGACCAGGTGACCGATCTGTGCGGGGCTCTGTCCAACTACCAGCATCTGGTCCGCTCTCGCAACGCCGACGCCAGCGACGGTGAAGCCACGCCGCTTTACTACCGCCACGACCGCTGGCAGTTGGACAAAGGGCAGCACGGCACGTTCTGGCTTTCCGACACCCCCGAGGTGCCCGGCTCGAAGGCATGGTGGACGCCCGTGCCACGGATCGTCACCTGGGGCCGCTTTTTGGACAGGCGGACCGGGCAGGGGGTCTATGTGTTCAACACCCATTTTTGCCACCTCTCCGAATGGGCTCGCCGGCGCAGCGCCGACCTTCTGACCCGACGGATTTTGGCCCGCAGGCATGCCGAGCCGGTGATCGTCACCGGCGATTTCAACGCCGGCGAGTCGAGCTATGCGGTACGCCAACTCAAAGGGGAACTGCCCCACTCGACGCTCCAGTTGATCGACACCTTCCGTGCGCTCCAGCCCGATGCCGAGGAGGTGGGCACGTTCAACGGCTTCTGGCTGGACAGAACCCGGCGGAAGATCGACTACGTCTTCGCCTCCCCGGAGGTCAAAGTGCTCGACGCCCGGATTGTCAACGACCATCGCGACGGCCGGCAAGCGTCGGACCACTACCCCGTGACCGCGGTGCTGCGTTTTCCTGCCCTGCCGTCGCCGCGTGCCGACACCCCAGCCCCCTGAGTCGCGCCAGAAGCCTGCATTTGCTAACAGGCTGGCGGCCAGCTGGCAAGCATTCTTGGCCTGGAATTTTCACTCGCTTGAGGGGGTGAATTGTGGAAAGCCCCAAGTGATATGATGCACATTTTACGACGCAACGTGCAGTTGTAACCAGCCTGACAACTTGCAGTTACGCACTCACATCAAGCCGTAACTCATATAACCAGAAATAGGGGGTGTGTTGCACAATTCACTAGATTCTCCCTCTACATGGCGTCCATTGCTCCCCACTGCCGGATTGTCTGGGGGTATGTTGGACACAGAGGACTTCCCAGAGACCCCGAGGGGGAGCGGACAGGGGGGCACTGCCAGGCCGTGTGATGTGGTCAACAAGATTCGATCTTTCCAGAATCCGGCGACCACGGGGGCCGTGTGAGGGGGAGTTCTGGGAAGGGATGGTGAGGGAGTGGGGCGAGCGGGCTTGCCGAGGAAAACGAGAGAAGACGCCCGCAAGGCGATCGCCTGGGGGAGAGGCGGACGCGGGGGGACTTGGGCGAGTGGCTCTGCCCGGTGCAAGGGAACCGAATTGTCAAAGACCTGAACGGCGAGCGTTTCGGCTGCCCGGGTGAGCATAGCAGAATCACTGGCCCAATTTCCAGTCGTTTTGGGCCAGCCACCAGCGATTTCTGAAGCCGGCTTGCACGTCGCCCCACCTGAAAGCCCCATCGATTGGGCAAACCCCAAGTAGACACCGGCTACAAGCTCGTCTCCGTTGATGGAGCCGTGGGCCGGCTGGTGCTTGCTCAACCTGCTTGGCATGGGAAGACACTGGCAAAATGTCAGTGGCACGCGATGGGCCTCGCAAGCTCGGCACCGCCCTACCTTGCTTAATCGATGGCAATTCCCCTCACCCTAGCCCTCTCCTGGAGGGAGAGGGGAGAATTTCCTCACTCGGCGTCGCGGAGCTTGACGGTGAAGGTGCTGCCGAAGTCGAACTCGCTCTCGACCGTGGCATCGCCGTGGTAGAGGAGGGCCAGCTTCTTGACGATCGAGAGGCCCAGGCCGCTGCCGAGGATGTTTTGGGTGCGTTCGTTGCGAATCCGCACGAACTCGCCAAAGAGCCGGGTGACTTCGTCGGGGGTCATGCCGATGCCCGTGTCGGCCACGGTGATCGCGATCTGATTGCTGGCCTTTTCGAGCGTGACATCCACCTGGCCATCGTCGTGATTGTACTTGATCGCGTTGGAGATCAGATTGTTGAAGATCGTCTCGATCTCGTAGCGGTCGGCGGTCAGCGTCACGGGGTTGGCGACGTGGAGCCGGACGGTGATGTTGCGGTCCTTGGCCGCCGGCTGGAGCGTTTCGATCGACGCCCGGGCGACCTCGGCCACGTCGAGCTGGGCGAGTTGCCGGGTTCGTTGGCCCGACTCAATCGTAGTCAGATCCAGGAGATCGGCGATCAGCTTGCCCATCCCCTCGATCCGCACCATGCTTCGTTGGACGACTTCTTTGTAGGCGTCGAGCTTGTCGCCCAGCGCCTGATCCTGGATCATCCGCAGGTAGCCTTCCACGGCATTCAGGGGAGCCTTGAGCTCGTGGCCCAAGACGCGGATGAACTGGAAGCGGATCTGCCGCTTTTCTTCGGCGAGCTTGCGGGCCTGCTTGGCGAGGATCAGGCGGCTGGCGGCCTTGCGCACCGTGTTGCGGAGCTCGTCGGGCGTGAAGGGTTTGGCGAGGAAGTCATACGCCCCGCGCTTGGTGGCCGTCACGGCCGTCTCGATCGACGCATAGGCCGTGATCATGATCGTGAGCATGTCGAGCTGCATGCCACTGAGGATATCCAGCACATCAAGGCCACTGATGCCGGGCATCTTGTGGTCCAGCAGGAGGATATCGGGCGGGCTCTGCTGGATGATCTCCAGCGCCGCCTCGCCGCTTTCCGCTTCCTCGACGGTGAATCCCACCTCCCCGCTGACGTCCGGCACACAGATGGTAAATCCGCGGAGCGTCCGGGCCACGCCCAGTCGCATTCCCAGCTCGTCGTCGGTGATCAGGACCCGTAAAGTTTCCATCCGCATCCCTTGTGTAAGGCAGAAAAGAAGGAGAGGAAAGGGGAACGCACTGAAGAACCTTCCATGCATGGACTTGTCACAAGCCTGGACAAATCCCCACTTTGGTTTCTTCTTCCCCCTTTTCCTTGGGTGCCTCGTTCCTTCGCTTACACGATTTCGGACGACTGCTGGTCACACGGCGTGGCTTGCGGCGTCCTCGCGTTGCAGCAGCCGGTCGATCTCGCCTTTGAGTTGCTCAAACCGGATGGGCTTCGCCAGCAGGGCATCCGCGCGGATCCAGGAACGGTGTTCCTCGTTGGCCACGTCGAACTCCAGGCCGGTCTGGCTGATCACCGAGGTGACGATTACGACCGGGATCGTGGGGTCCTGCTTGCGGATGTAGTAGCACAGGGTGAAACCCGAGTCAGGATTATCCATCATCACGTCGACGACCGCAAGGTCGGGGCGACGCTGGGCCAGGACTTGGCGGGCATCATCCTCCCCGTTTGCGGTAAGGACCTCGAATCCGGCCCGTTCCAGTTGCACCTTCTGCTGGAAGATGAAATCGTCGTCGTCGTCGACCAGCAGAACCACCGGTTTTGCGTGGGTGGTAGTCATAACTCATTGCTCCCGACGGGGTAGAGTGACGGTAAACGTCGTTCCCGTGGGCCCAGCGGCTGCGTTGGTGTTGGACTGCACGCGGATGTCGCCGCAGTGCATCTTGATGATGCCGTACGTGACGGCCAGTCCCAACCCAGTCCCCTTGCCCATCGGCTTGGTGGTAAAAAACGGCTCGTAAATCTTCTTCAGGTTTTCCTCGGGGATCCCCACGCCCGTGTCGCGGACGCGGAGGAACACCCGGCGATCGTCGCCGCCGGTCTGGACGGTCAGCGTGCCGCCCTTGTCCATCGCGGCGATCGCATTGGTGATCAGGTTTGTCAGCACCTGGACGATCTGGTCGCGGTCGATCTCGGCGACCGGATCCTCCAGGTCGTGCTCGACCTGGAGCGTGATGTTGTCCGGGATGCGGATCGTCTTCAGCGCCCGATCGACCTGTTCGCGCAGATCGGCCGGGTAGCGGACGAGTTTGTTCTGGCGGGCGAAATGGAGCAGTCCGGCCACGATCTTCTTGCAGCGGTCGGCCTGCTCGGCGATCATCACCAGGTCTTCGCGGAGCGGCGAGCCCGAGTCGCAACTGTCCAGCAGGAGGTGGGCATACATCAGGACCACGCCCAGGGGATTGTTCACCTCGTGGGCGATCCCCGCGGCCAATTGGCCCATGCTGGCCATCTTTTCCAGCTGGACCTGGACTTCCTGGGCCTCGGCCAGTTGCCGGTTCGACTCCTCGACCTCCTTGACCGCGCGGCGGAGCTGCTCGATCGTGAACGGGAGGCACATCTCGCTTTCGGCCAAGCC
>JBDKTH010000428.1:0-13471 GCA_039680305.1 Thermoguttaceae bacterium
CCTGGGGTCGGGTCCGCGTGAAGCCAACGCGACGGACCACGTTATCCAGCCGCCGCTCCAAGAGCAAAAGGAGCGTCAAGCCGGTATCGCCAGGCCGTCGGCGAGCAATGTCGAGCATTCGGTCCAACTGCCGCTCGCCGAGGCCATAGTAGTGCTTGACCTTCTGTTTTTCGAGCAAGGCTAACCCGTAGATCGAGGCCTTGCGCCGCCGCGAGTGCATGCCCGGCGGACGGTTGCGACGCTCCAGTGCCCGGATTGCCCCTTTTTCCTCGTAAACCATCATGCCCAGGGCACGGTTGACCCGGGCCTTCGGCCCTTTGTAGTGTCCCATCATCCGCTCCTACGAAACGCGAGCTTGAAAATCCCCTTCCGTTCACGCCCCGGCCGAAGTCCGCACGCTCCAACTGATCGGCGCCACCAACGAGCGTGGATAAGGCTCGGTCAGCAGCCCCGTACCGACCGCCAGAAGGCCGAGCACCAAGTGGGGAATCCACACGTGCGGGGCAAAACCGAACAGCCACGGCGAAACGGCCAGTCCGATCCCGAGCACGACATCCATCGCCAGATGCGTGGGCATCTCCAGTAGCGGGATCAGCCCTAGCTCGTACCGGGTACAGACGCTCTCAACCAGAATCACCGTCCCAAGTGCCACCGCGGTCCACTGAGCCGCGGAGCCATCGGCAAAGCCGAACAGCCATGGGG
The DNA here is from genome assembly GCA_039680305.1 of Thermoguttaceae bacterium. GTDB lineage: Bacteria > Planctomycetota > Planctomycetia > Pirellulales > Thermoguttaceae > JBDKTH01. Next base: position 703 of record JBDKTH010000428.1, read on the forward strand.
CCCAGATCAAGAGAGCCCCAAGGAGGTAATCCAACATGCCGTGGATGTTTGTCGGGATAAACCGCATCGTCAATGCTCCTTTGGAAAACACAAGAGAAGTGCAACTTTGGTGCCGTTCGCCAGGACAGGCGGAACGATCGCCGTTGCCTCATGTTTCCTAAGGGGGGCTGCCTAGGGAAATCGCCGAGAACCCATGGAGGTGTTCCCGATTGTTCTTTCACATCCTTACTTAACAATGGGAGTTTGAAACATCGGACGGTCCGCTTGTTTCCCGAGGAAAGTCTGATGAAAGGAGGCTGAACGTGAGATTGTTCCGACTGTTCGTCCTGCTCGTGCTGATGTCGGGGATGTTCGCCGTGGGATGTGAAACGCGGCGAGAACAACCGGCCAAACCGGAGGCGGGGCGCGAAGGCCAAGTGCAACCCGGGGGCCAACCTGAGGTGAAACCGGTTGAACCGGAATCGAAGCCGGCAGAAAAGCCCTAGACCGCGTTTCTTGCCGTAGGGCGGTGCCGAGCTTGCGAGGCCCGCCAGATCCGGGGTAATGCAGTGGCGGGCCTCACACGCTCGGCACCGCCCTACCTTGTCGGTTTGGTTCGTCAAAGCCGCTCAGCGCGGATCGCGGTCCACTAAAGCAATCCGTCGAGTTCTTCCACGAGCCGGCCGAAATAGCTCAGGGCCGTGTCGACCGCTTCGGGACGCTGCATGTCGACGCCCGCATCCCGGAGCAAGTCGAGCGGATCCTTGGAGCAGCCGCCCTTGAGGAAGTTCAGATAGTCGTCGAGCTCCTTGGCGCCGCCGCCGGTGACCCGATCGGCCAAGGCGATCGCCGCCGACATCCCCGTCGCGTACTTGTAGACGTAGAACGCCCGATAGAAGTGCGGGATGCGGAAGCACTCCAGGGAGAGCTCGTCATCGAGCGTGAACTCGGGGCCGAAGTATTTTTCGAGCAGTTCCCGGTAGACGCTCTTGAACCGATCGACCGTGAGCGGCTCGTTGCTCTCGGCCAGCGTATGTGTGAGCTTCTCGAACTCGGCGAACATCGCCTGGCGATAGATCGTCGCGCGCATCGCGTCGATCTGACGGTTGATCAGGTATGCCCGGCGGCGTTGGTCCTTGGCCTTGTCCAACAAGTGGCGGCTCAAGAGCTGCTCGTTGAAGGTGCTGGCCACTTCGGCCACGAAGATCACGTAGTTGTAGTACTGGTAGGGCTGGCTTGCTGCAGAGAAGTGGCTGTGCATCGAGTGACCCGCTTCGTGGGCCAGCGTGAAGACGTGGTCCAGCACGGTGGGCTGGTAGTTCATCAGGATATAGGGCGCACCATCGTAGCTGCCGGCGCTAAAGGCCCCGCTTTGTTTCCCCTTGTTTTCGTAGCGGTCGCACCAGCGTCCCTTGAGCCCCTGCTCCAAGACGCGGCCATACTCGCTCCCCAGCGGCTCCAGCGCCTTGAGGACCAGGGCCACCGCCTGGTCCCAGTTGTGCTTGGTTTCCAGTTCGCTGAGGATCGGCACGTAGGTGTCGTAATGGTGAATCTCGCGGAGCTTCATCTTCCGGCGCCGCACGTCGTAGTAGCGATAGAGCGACGGCAGATGCTTGTGGACCGTGTCGAGGAGGTTGTCGTAGACGGCCACCGGGACCTGGTCGGGAAACAGCGAGGCCTCCAGGGCGCTCTTGAAGTTGCGAGCCCGGGCGTAGTAGACGTCGCGTTGGATCGAGCCGTTGAGCGTGGCGGCCAGGGTGAACTGGTGGTCGGTGTACTCCTGATAGAATTTGTGGAAGGCGGCTTTGCGCACGCCCCGCTTCGGCGAGTGGAGTAAGGCCGAGAAGCTCGAATGACTCAGTTCGATCCACTGCCCCTTCTCGTCCTTGACCGTGCCGAATTTCAGGTCGGCATCGTTCAACTGCCGGAAGATCTTGTTGGAGGCCTCGGCCATCTCGATCTGCATGGCCAGGAGCCGCTCTTCCTTCTGGCTGAGCGTGTGCGGCTTGTAGCGGAGCACGCGCTCCAAGAAGAGCCGATACGGGGCTAGGCGGTCATCGGCCAGGAACTGGTTCATCTTGGCCGCCGCGATGGCGAGGATTTCCGGCCGGATGTAGCTCGAAGCCTGCGCGGCACGGCTGGCCGCATTGGTAAACCGTCCCTGCATCCGCTGATAGGGGCTGTTGGTCGTGTCCTCGGCCGTCTTCAAGAAGGCGTAGGTCCCCAGCCGTTCCCCTTCGCGGTCGAACTGGGTGTCGAAATCGAGGCACGCGACCAGCGTTTCCACGCCTTCCCCCAGCTTTCCCTGGAACTGTTGATACCCATCGATCCGCTGTTCCCAGGCGGTAAACGCTGCTTCCCATGCCTCATCGTGGAGAAACAGACTGCCGAGATCCCAGCAGTCGGCGGACTTCATCTTGCTGCGGAGCGGGAGACGCTTGACGGTCGGCATGGGAGCCTCATAGGGATGATGGCGATCTCAGACGGGAAATCCACGAAGACGGACTCAGAGAATTGTTGCGGATCGGCAGCGAACAGGCAAGCCGTCTCGCCGAGCCAACACGGCCAGGGCACGGGGGGACGCTCAGCGGCCAGAAGCGATGGCTACCACCGCAGAAGCGCCGTGGCCCAGGTCAACCCGGCGCCAAAGCCACTCAGCAAAATCACGTCGCCGCGTTTCACCCGTCCTTCGCGCACCGACTCGTTCAGGGCCAGGGGAATGCTGGCCGACGAGGTGTTGCCGTAACGCGTGAGGTTGTTGACCACTTTCTTCGGGTCGAGGCCCAGGTCGCCGACGGCCGAATCGATGATCCGCGCGTTCGCCTGATGGAACACGACCAGGTCGATGTCGGCTGGCGTCAGGTTGGCCTGGCGCAGCACGTCGTTGACCGTATCGTGAAGCATCCGGACGGCCCATTTGAAGATCGGCCGGCCTTCCATGTGCATGAAATGCCGACCGTCATTGAAGGCCTCCTGGGAGAACGGCATCCGGCTTCCCCCCATCTCGCGGTGGAGCAGGTTGGCGCCCGAGCCGTCGGCCCCGATCGCAAATGACAGCAGTCCCTGCTGCGCCCCCCCGGGCGCGAGAAGCACGGCGCCGGCGCCATCCCCGAAGAGCGGAAACGTCTTGGTATCCGCCGGATTGAGAATCCGCGAGTTGCAGTCGGCGCCGATCACCAGCACCAGGCGGCTGCAGCCAGTCGCCACATACTGCATCCCGGTCAACAAACTAAAGGCGAAGCTGGAGCACGCGGCCTGGAGGTCGAGGGCGGGGGCACGCAGCCCCAAGCGATCCTGAACCAGGCAAGCGGTCGAGGGGAGGAGCAGATCGGGGGAAAAGGTCCCTACCAGCACCAAGTCGATGTCGTGCGGATTGACCCCGGCGTGTTCGATACACTGCCGGGCGGCCTCGACCGCCAGGTCACTGGTGGCGATCCCCGGCGGCGCATGGCGCCGCTCGAGAATGCCCGTCCGCTGACGGATCCACTCGGCGTCGTATCCGAGCGATGCCAGATCCTCATTTTTCACAGTATTCTCTGGCACATACCCGCCCACGCCGATAATCTGGGCGCCCATCAGCCGTCCCGTCCGGGAACGTTTCACTAGATCCACAGTCTCATTTGGCCGGGTGGTATCGCTGCTCATGTTGTCTTTTGGCTGAACCCGAAAGCGCTCTGGTTACTAGAGGGGGGGCGGGGCAAGGCGGTACGGGAAATCTGAAGACTAAGGGTTTCTGACAAGCTTCTCAAGACCGGTCGGGCATTTTCTTGGTGCGATCCGGCGGATTTGCCGCCAGGCTGGGGGCAAAACTCCCGGATGGGCCACCCCAAATTCTCCGCCCGAGGAAACCCCAATTGGCCAAACGGTTGGATGGTAGGCAACTAGCCCCCGCCCCGAAGCAATGCTCGCTATGAAGGCATTCAGCCCTTTGGCGGGGTATAAGGGCGGGCAAATACCGGTTAAGTTAATGATCTACGCTGAGTTCACCGCGTGTTGTGACGGAGAATGGTATCGAGCCGCCATCCTTGGCATGTGTTTGCTGGCAATCCAATATCAGACCGCCCCGGATGCCCCAATCCTCCTTGCGCAGAATCGGGAAGAGTCGTTTGACCGTCCGACGCAAGCCCCTCGGATTCAATCGGGCAGGCCGCGGGTCGTGTGCGGCATCGATCGCAAGGCCGGGGGGACCTGGTTAGGGATCAACCAATTTGGCGTCGTCGTCACGGTGGCCAACCGCGCCAAGGCGATCCTGCCTGCCGAGCCTCGCTCGCGTGGTCTCTTGTGCCGGGAGCTGCTCGCCTTCCACACCGCCCGGGAAGCGGCCGAGCATGCCGCTCGCCAGTTGGCCATCGGGGCCTATGCCGGCGCGAATTATCTCTGTGCCGATGCCCAAACCGGCGCGGTCGTCTACGGCGGCAACACGGTCGAGATCGTCGAACTGACGCCGGGTTTGCACCTGATGACCAATGGCAATCTCGACGATCCGAACGACGAGCGCCAGGAATTCGTCCGCCGTTTGCTGACCTTGCAGCGGCTCGACTCGGCGGTCGCCTTTCTGGCGGTGGCCAGCCGGACGTTTTCTCGCAAGCCCGACACGGCCGGGCGCCGCGGCGTGGTCGTCACGGGGGGCACCTTCGGCACGGTCTCCTCGACGCTCCTTTCGCTGGCCGAGCGGTCGCAGAGTTCGGTCTACCAATACGCCCCCGGGCCGCCCTCGGAATACGCCTACGACGACCTCTCGGCCCTGTTGCGTCAGGTCCTGTCGACGGAGCGCCAGTGAGGTCGTGGATGAGGGATAGAGCCGTCCCGACGATGGTCCACACATCCGCATCCCCCAGTCTCCCCGCCACTCTCCACTCTTTCCTGGTTGACGTCCAGCCATGGACGGGGGACAATCTATCGTATCTAACCCCTTTGACATCAAGTGGCTTGACAAGCTGGCTTTGACAAGAGAGCGAAGACCGGACATGGCCCAACCGCGAGTAGGTATCTGGTTGATCGGTGCGCGAGGCGGCATTGCCGCGACCACCCTAGTGGGGCTGGCGACCCTCAAGCGGAGCCTGGTTGGCGAGTGGGGCTTGGTCAGTCAGTTGCCCGAATTCCGCTCTCTGGGCCTCGCCGCCTGGTCCGACTTTGTCGTGGGCGGTCACGAGATCCGCAACGTCCGCTTGTTCGACGAGGCCTTGCGTCTGGTGACCGAAAGCCGGGCGATCGAGCGGCACCTGGTGGAAGCCGCCCAGGAAGATCTCGACGAAATCGACCGGCGGATCCGGCCGGGGACCGTCTGCAACGTGGGGCCGACGATCGAGCAGTTCGCCGGCGCCAGCATTCCCCGCTACGAAGTGCCGCGGCAGGCGCTCGATCGCCTGCAGACCGATCTCGCCGAGTTTGCCGAGACGCACAAGCTCCAGCATGTGATCGTCGTGAACATCGCCTCCACCGAGCCGGCGGTCGCCGCGACCAGCGTGCCGAAGACCTGGGCGGAGTTGGAGCGGTTCTTGGACGAGCCCGAGGTGTGCACGCTGCCGGCCAGCTCGCTGTATGCCATCGCCGCCTTGAACCTCGGCTATTCGTACATCAATTTCACGCCCTCGCTCGGCTCGTCGCCGGCGGCGATCGACGAATTGGCCCAGTTGCGATCCACGCGTCACATGGGCTGCGACGGCAAGACGGGCGAGACGCTGATGAAGAGCGTCCTGGCCCCGATGTTCTACAGCCGGCACCTCCAGGTGATGAGCTGGGTCGGCCACAACATCTTTGGCAACATGGACGGCAAGGTCCTCGATGATCCGGCCAATAAGGCCTCCAAGGTCACCAGCAAGGACCACCTCCTGGCCGACATCCTCGGCTACCGGCCGCAGACGTTGGTCTCGATCGAGTTCATCGAGAGCCTGGGCGACTGGAAGACGGCCTGGGACCACATCCATTTTTCCGGTTTCCTCGGCACGCCGATGACCCTCCAGTTCATCTGGCAGGGGTGCGACTCCTTGTTGGCCGCCCCGTTGGTGTTGGACCTGATCCGGTTTACGGAGCTGGCCTGGCGCCGCGGCGACACGGGGAAGCTGACCTTCCTGGCCAGCTTCTTCAAGAGCCCGTACGGAGTCGACGAGCAAAGCTTCATTCACCAATTCCAAATGCTTCAAGAATGGGCGGGGCGCAAGCCATAGAACCGGGGCAACCACCGATTACAGGGAGTTTGCCGCCGGCAATTTCCCGCCAACGCACATGAGAGAACCCGTGACCAAACCGACCAAAGGCACCACCCCCAACAAACCTGCTGCCACTAAGCCTGCCGCCGCCAACAAGCCGGCCGCAGCCGACAAACCGGCCGCCAGCAAGCCCGCCGCAGCCAAACGCAAGAAGCCGGTCGGCACCTTTGGCAATCTGCCGCTTTCGCCGGAGATCCTCAAGGCCCTCGACGCGGCCGCCTACGTCGAACCGACGCCGGTCCAGGCGGGCGTGATCCCCCGGGCCTTGGAGGGCGTCGACCTGATGGCCCAGGCCCAGACCGGGACCGGCAAGACGGCCGCCTTCGCCATCCCGATCCTCGAACGGCTCGAACTGGGCGACGAGGTCGGGGATCCCCAAGCCCTGATCCTGGTGCCCACGCGGGAGCTGGCCGTGCAGGTCCGCGACGAGATCGTCAAGATCGCCGCCGATCTGGACGTGGAGATCGTCGCCCTCTACGGCGGCAAGCCGTTGCGCAAGCAGACCGAACAGCTCCACGCCGGCGTCGACGTGGTTGTCGGCACGCCGGGCCGGGTGTTGGACCACATCGCCCGGCGAAACCTGATCCTCAACGACCTCCGCATGGTGGTCCTTGACGAGGCCGACCGGATGCTCGACATCGGTTTTCGCCCCGACATCGAGAAGATTCTCCGCCGCTGCCCCAAGGACCGGCAGACGCTCCTCTTGAGCGCCACGATCCCACCGACCGTGCGGCGGCTGGCCGAGCAGTACATGCACAACCCGGAAGTGCACAACTTCTCGCCCAAGGATCTGGCGGTGGAGACGATCGAACAGCTCTACTTCACTGTCGATCCGGAGAAGAAGTTCGACCTGTTGGTGGAACTATTGCGACGGGAGAAGCCTCGTCAGGCGATCATCTTTTGCCGCACCAAACGCGGCACCGACGCCGTCTACAACCATCTGGGCAAGAAGTTCGAGGACGTCGGCGTGATCCATGGCGACCTGCAGCAGCGGGTGCGGGATCGGGCGATGGAGCGGTTCCGCGGCGGCAAGACCCGGTATCTGGTGGCCACCGACGTCGTGGGCCGGGGGATCGACGTCAGCGGCATCTCGCACATCATCAACTACGATGTCCCCGAGTTCAGCGACGACTACGTGCATCGCGTCGGCCGCACGGGGCGCATGGGCCGTGAGGGGGTGGCCTACACCTTCGTCACGCCCGAGGAAGGCAAGGAGCTCACGCGGATCGAGATGCGGATCAACCGCCTCTTGAAGCGCGACGAAATCCCTGGCTTCGACTCCTTTCTCAAGCCCGAAGAAGCGCCTTCCCCCGAGGCCGGAGCCCCGGAGCCGGCAGCCCCCAAACCAGTCTTCGGCCGCCGTCCCTCGCGTCGCGTGCGCCGGGCCCTGTAGCACTTGGTCTCCCCCCTGACCACGCTCAGAGGGTCGTCAGCAAAGAAGGTTCATCCGGATTTGCGGGAAGCCTCGTCGTATCGCCCTCCGTGGCTTCCCGGAAATCCCGGATGAACCTTTCTTCTCACTGCGGTAGGCCCTTTGGAATCCCGAAACGTTGCACGGACGATCGCGTGAGCTAGACCCATCTGGTGGCGGGTGTGGCCCTGCAAACCGCCTTCGCTGCCGGCCGGCACTCCACGGATCGCCCCCAGGTTAAGGGAGAGAATTGTGGAAAGCCTCACGTGTTGCGATGCAAATTTTGCGACGCGGTGCACATTCGCAAGTGACTGCTATACCGATAGTTACATTTAGGTGAAAAGACGCAAGTCAACTAACCCGAAAGTGGGGGAGTGTTGCGTAATTCAAGGGTGTCTACGTAAATCGGATAGGAATGTACCACCTAGAATGACCTCCACCCACATGGTTTTCGTGGTCCGGAAGTCCCTGGCATGTGCTCTGCGTGGAGCACGGACCCTGCGCAGCCGCCCGCGGCGATAGGGTCGGGCCTGACGGCCGTATGCCGATCGCGAGGGCAATTTCTCGAAAGCGTCAATTGTCAAAGATCCAAGCGGCTCGCCTTCTTGGGCTGCAGGAATCAGCCTAGCACAACGGCTGGCCCAATTTCAACACGATTTGGCGCGGCAGAATGAGGAAGAAAAGGCGGCAGAACGTCCCCTTTTCCCGCCCGCCGGCTGGCGGCTGTGGTGGATGGGGGGGCAGGCGATGATTGGTGGCGATTGCTCAGTACACCTTTAGTTGCGGTAAGACCTTCTTAAGTTCTTCCCTCCCAGTGTCGGTCGTCTCAGTCTCACAAAGGAATAGCTGCCGAAGCTCGGCTAATCCTTGGAGATGCTTCAAGCCGGCATCCGTGACCTTGGATCGGCTCAAGATCAGCAATTCCAACCGAGGTAACTTTCCAAGGGACTCCATCCCGGTGTTCGTGATTCCTTCGCAACCTACGCCAAGCCTTCGGAGCCTCGGCAGCTTTTTGAGATACTTTAACCCCATGTCGGTAAGCTTGGTTGAGTTAAGATTCAGTTCTTCCATTTGCTCGAAGCCTTCAAGGCTTACCAGTCCGGCGTCCGTGACCTCGATCCCATCCAGGTTGAGCGAGTGGAGTTTCTTCAACGGCCGTAAATGCTCTAGTCCGGCATCGGTCACCTTCTTGGTTCTCGTCAGGTTGAGCGATTGGAGTTGGGGCAACGCCTGGAGATGCTTCAGCCCAGCGTCGGTGACTTCGGTTGCGCCTACGTTAAGCGATTGGAGTTGGGGCAACGCCTGGAGATGCTTCAGCCCAGCGTCGGTGACTTCGGTTGCGCCTAAGTCAAGCGATTGGAGTTTGGTCAGACTTTTGAGACGTTCCAACCCGGCGTCGGTCACCTGAGTGCCCCACAAGTTGAGCGATTGGAGCCTGCTTAATCCCCTGATATGTTCCAACCCAGCGTCGGTGATCCAGCCGCACGAAAGTCCTACCGTCAGGTTGAGCGACTGGAGCTTGCTCAGCCCTTTGAGATGCGCCAGCCCAGCGTCGGATATGAGGTTGTCCGAAAGGTCCAGCGATTGAAGTTGCGTGAAACCTTCGAGGTATCCGAGCCCAGCGTCGGATACCATGCTGCTCGTCAAATTTACCGCCTTCACTGGCTTGTCAACTGGCTTGCCTGCACTCCCTTCATCGAATGTGACTTTGCCGCCCAATTTCTCAATTTCGGCAACTGCCTTTGCCTGCTCGGGACGTGTCTCTGCTGTCTCGCCTGGGAGAGGGAAAAGGGGACATTCTACTTTAATTTGACAGTTCGTTGAGCCAGGCGGTATAGTGGCGGGCATGCCACGCACAGCCCGCGCAGCGGTGGGAGGGATCTGCTACCATGTCCTCAATCGGGGCAATGGTCGGGCGGAGGTGTTTCACAAGGACGAGGACTACGCGGCCTTCTTGAAGCTCTTGCGGGAGGCCCAGGAGCGGGTGCCGATGCGGCTGCTCGGCTACTGCCTGATGCCGAACCACTTCCATCTGGTCGTCTGGCCGTACGAAGACGGGGATTTGAGTCGCTGGATGCAGTGGCTCTTGACCAGCCATGTGCGCCGCTACCACCGCCACTACCACTCCAGCGGCCACGTCTGGCAGGGCCGCTTCAAGGCCTTTCCGATCGAAAGCGACGAGCATCTGCTCACGGTCCTTCGCTACGTCGAGCGGAATCCCGTGCGCGCTAAGGGGATTCCAGTCCGCAAGGCGGAGCGTTGGCCCTGGTCCTCGGCGGGCAATCCCGGCAAGGACGTTGAGCGGCCCGAACTCGATCCTGGCCCGGTGCCGCGCGGCGCGGACTGGCTCGACTGGGTCAACCGCCCGCTCTCTGACGCGGAACTGACCGCTCTGCGGACCTCGGTCAATCGGGGCACGCCCTTCGGCCACGCCCACTGGCAGCAACGCACCGCCGCCCGTCTCGGCCTCCAATCCACCCTCCGCCCCCGCGGCCGGCCCCGGAAGCGATGAAGACAGAGAATGAAAAAGTGAAATGTTTCCTTTTCCGCGTCCTTTTCCGTGTCTTTGAAAATGGACGTCAATAGGCAATAATGGATTCACCGTATAAATGGGGGAAAAAGACATGATGAGGAACCGTCGCGCCTGTTCCGCGGTTTGGGGCATTGTCGTGCTCGGCGCCCTGCCGCTGATCGCGCATGCGCAGGGCAATGACCCCAGAGAAAAAGGACGCCCGCTGGTCGGGGCGATCCGGTGGGACGCGTGGTACGGCGCTTTGCCGGACGCCGCGCGGCTGCCGGACCCCGCCCGTTATCCAGGATACGACACCAAGCGGGCGCGGGCGCCCAGCCCCGATCCGGGCCGGGAGGCGCAGCGTTCGCTGTCTGCGGAGCCGTGGCGCTACCGGTGGCCATTTTTCACGGAGCTCAACGCGGACGGCAGCGCGAAGACGTTCAACGAAAACCGGGCCGAGGTGCTTGAAAAAGAGATCGATTACGCGGTCCATGCGGGATTGGATTACTGGGCGTTCGATGCGTACCCCGAGGACTGTCCGCTGAGCTACACGCTCAAAACGTTTCTGACCTGCAAGAACCGGGACAAGATCCGCTTTTGCCTGTTCCTCGTAATGGGGTCCGCCTATGGCCGTTTTGCGGACGACGAGGCGTTCCGGGCGTATGCGGCGCAGGTGATCGCCGAGCCCAACTACCTGAAGGTCGAGGGAAACCGGCCGGTGATCTACATGGGGTTTCTGAACGACGCGATTGTGGCGAAGCTGCTCGACGGCCGCTGGCAGCGCTTCTGTGCCGAACTGGTGCGGCGCGGACTCGGCAAGCCCTACCTCGTGGTTTGTCACGGCAATCCCGCCTCCGCCAAAAACTATTGCGACCGTTTGGGCGGCGACGCGTTGAGCGATTACAACTATAGCCGCGGACTCACCAAAGAAGGAATGCCGTTCAGTGAATTAGCTGCGGCAGCCGAATCTTTCTGGGAGCGATGCGAGGCCACGGGGGTACCGGCCGTGCCGATCTGTATGGCCGGTTTCGATTGGCGCCCGCGCGTGATGAACCCCGTCTCATGGCATGTGTGTGATGAGCGGTATAGCAAGCGGGGAACGCCCGACGAGTTGGCTTCGCATATCGGGCGCGGCGTCGCCTGGTATCGCAAGCATCCCGGCAAGAACGGAACGGAACTGGTGCTGATCTACGCGTGGAACGAACTTGACGAAGGCGGGTGGCTCGTCCCAGCCTTGCCGCGGCCCGACGGCGAGGGCACGGCCCGGATCGACGCGCTGCGCAAGGTGCTGGTTCAGTAGTGCCGGGGACAGAAAAGTGACAGTTTAGTTTCCGGGCTCTTCCGCCGAACGAGTTAAGGGATCGGGAGTTTTTGATTGCACGAATCAAAGACTCCCGACCCCCTTAAATCTCCTCTATGGAGTTAGACAATAGCTCTTTCACTATTGCCCGTGGATGATTATGAAAACACTCGAGCAGAAGATTCAGAAAATCACGCAGTTGTACAGCCGGCAACTTATCACGGAATCGGAGCTTGTGGCCGAGTTTGTGGATCAGATAGTAGATAGCCGGGCATGGGATGAATCGAAATCACTACAGCAGCTATTGCCAAGAACCGCACTTCCTGCCCTTCACGACTTCCTTGCCAACCTAAAAGACTCTGGCTTCCTCCGGCGACGTGTTCTCATAGATACATCACTCAGTCCGGCGGAACAAGAAGAGTGGGCGGAATCGCTGCGCGATGCGTATCAGCGGGTCTATGCTGCGGGGACGCTTTAAGGGGTCGGCCTCCAATCCACCCTCCGCCCCCGCGGCCGGCCCCGGAAGCGATGAAAAAAGAGAATGAAAAAGTAAAATGTCCGCTTTTCCGCTCCCTCGCAATGTTCCACGGCAATTGGCCAGCGTCTGTTCCAGGATATCATCAGCGATCGTCGTCTTGATGCTATTGACCCTACCAGCGTGCGACTCTGCCACTGAGCGGAATGCGGCTGAGGGAGTCGTGACGGCGGATGGAGTCGCCAGCAAGGCACGTGACGAAACCACGATGAAACCAGAGGAGCTATTCGTTGCCCTGGAGAACCACAACGTCCCTCCGGCTATTCCTAAGGTCGGAGAGCCAGTCTTCGGTGACGACTACAATTGGGCTGAGAGGGATCGTGTTCTGAGGCTGATTGAGCGAGTGGCAAGTCGCGCCGAGGAGCTGTGGCCTCAGTTGGTCGGGCATCTCACGGATGATCGCTATTGTATCACGTGGGGATCGAGTCAATTGCCGCAGAATCTCTCTGTTGGCGATATGTGCCGGCATATCATTTCGAATAATCTGGCTGCCGCGTATTATCAGTGCTTACCGGACGACTCCGAGCTGGCAATGCGTACAATGTCCATGCCGGATGTGGCATGCGAGGGACTGGCGGCTCTGAAGGCTTGGTGCGAACAACGGAATGACAAGAGACTGTACGAACTGCAAATCGAGATGTGTGAGTGGGCAATTCCGACGCTCGCAGGGCTCGATGAGGTTTCGGACGAGGAAGAACGTGAATCGATCGCGGCCATGAGAGCTACCATCGAGTCGCTGCGAACGTCGAAGAAGGCCGTCCCGGAACCAAGCTTTGTCAGGACGATTCGCGAGATATGGGACCTACCTGGCCCCGACCCCGCC
>JBDKTH010000351.1:0-1593 GCA_039680305.1 Thermoguttaceae bacterium
GAAGTTTGCCCAAGGCGTCAAGAAGCCCGACGAAGCGCTTCGCGGCTACGGCGTCCTCCCGGTCACCGACCTGAAGGCCCTGTTGGCGGTCCTCGAACCGGTGCTCGGCGCGGCCAAGGAGCTGGAAAACGGGGTTTTCGAGGTCAGCAAGGCGAACAAGCCGTCGGGCAAAGAGGGGAAGAAGGGGGCTAAGCCGCAAGCGGCTAACAAGAATGAGAAGAAGCTCTACGTGAAGCAGGTCGGCCCCTGGGCGTTTTTGACCAACCAGCCGGGCCAGTTGGCCGCGACGCCGGACAACCCCGAGCCGATCCTCACCGCCCTAACCAAGCAGTATGACCTGGCCTTCCGCTTCGACCTGGGCAGCGTTCCCCAGGAGGTTCGCACGCGGGTTTTGGATGAGATGAAGAAGAAGGCCAAGGAGGATCTCGAAAAGCAGAAAGGCACGGTTAGCGAGGAGGAGTATGCGGTCCGCAAGGTCCTGGCCGAACGGACGGTTCGCGCCGTGACCAGCGGGGCCGATGATCTGGCCGAGTTGACCCTGGGCTGGGCCCTGGACAGCAAGGCCGGCAAGACCTATCTCGACGTGACCGTGACGGCCCGGCCCGATACGAAGACCGCGCGCAGCCTGGCCACTCTCGGCGACGCCCAGAGCGCGTTTGCCGGGTTCCTCCTGCCCGACGCCGCGATCAAGGCCAACTTGACCGGCAAGTTCAGCCAGGCCGATTCCTCGGAAATGCTTTCCGTGGTCCACCTGATCCGCAAGCGGGCCATGGCGGAAATCGAGAAGCAGCCGAACGATCAGGCCGTGGTCGCCGCTCAGTTGTTGGACGGCACGCTCGACGTCATCAAAGATACCCTGGCGGCCGGCCGGATCGATGGCGGCGTGGCGGCCAGCCTCGGCCCGGAAACATTCACGGTCGTGGCCGGCGGGTTCGTGGCCGACGGCGTCAAGCTCGACGCCACGCTCAAGCGCCTGGTGGACGCCGTCTGCCAGGAGCATCCCGAAGTGGCCGGAGTGATCGAGTGGGACGCGGGCGAGCACCAGGGGGTGAAACTCCACGCCGCCCATATCCCGGTCCCCTTCGAGGTTGAGAACCGCGACCAGGTCGTCGCGTTGACCGGCGAGGTGGCCGAAATCGTCGTCGGCACCGGCAAACAGAGCGTTTACGTGGCCTTCGGCCGCGACGCGACCAAGCTGCTCAAGACCGTGCTCGACAAGTCGGCCGAAGGCGCCACGGCCAAAGTGCCGCCGCTGCGCGTGTCGGTCGACCTGGGCAGTGTGACCAAATTCCTGGCCGTCGTGGGCAAGACCGAGGACGAACGCCAGAAGGCGGCCCTGGTCGCCTCGCTGCTGGAGCAAGCCGGGCAACAGGATCACGTTAATCTGTCGGCCAGCCCTGTGGAAAACGGCGTCCAGCTCCGCCTCGAAGTCGAGGAGGGGATCCTCAAGGCCGCGGGCAAGATGACGATGAACCGCGGCGCGCGGGCGGGAAAGTAGTTGCACCGACCGGTTTTTCCGAGGATACCCGACTACCCGATGGGGGCATCAGGGCCTATAATGCCGCCGGACGTCCGTCTGGCGCATGTCGAGCC
>JBDKTH010000471.1:0-20340 GCA_039680305.1 Thermoguttaceae bacterium
GGCACGGTGCACGTCCGCTTCCGCCTGCGCGGCGATCGTAGTGGGCAGGAGGTGGTCGCGACGGTCGGGGCAGCCGGGACCGAGGATCACCCGCGTCCCCGTTATTACCTAAACTCGAAGCAGTCGATCCGTCTGGATTTCGCCGGCTGGCGCACGTTCACGCTCGACCTGGACCAGTTCGAGACGCCTTCCAATACGCTCCGCAGCCGGGACCTGGCCAGCGTCGTCTTTTTCCAGTTCATGGTGACGCGGCGAGGCTCCCGCCCGACGGTCGACCTGTGGATCGACGACATCGAGTTCCTCGGCCCGACCGAGGCCGAACGGGCAGAGGTCGAGCGGCAGAAGACCGTATGCACGAAGATCCTCGCCGAGACGGAGAAGCGACTGGCGCAGGTCCAGACGCAGTTCGACACTCTGCGCCGCGATTTGGATCAACAGGCCAAACAGGGAAAGTACGTGGATGTGGCCCGCTTGTACCTGGCGGCCTTGGAGTGGTGTGCCGCCGACATTCGCCGCAGTCTGGAAGCCGAGGAGTTTGCGACGGTCGAGCGTGCCCCCAAGGCCATGGACGATCTGGCCCGCCGCCTGGCCGATCCGCGTGCCGTGCTCGGCCGGGTGCTCGACCGGCGGCCCGAACAGCGTGACACGCTCGACATCCCGCACAATCCCTACGTGCAGAGCATCCTGGGCGTGGTGCGTCATCAGACCAAACTGCAACGGGCGACGCCGAAGGGGCGCAAGGGGTTCGAGAGCATTTCCAACGCCTGGAGCTTTGCCGGGCTGGGCAATACGTTCTTCGAGAACGTGTGGATGATCACCCGGCCGCAGAGTCCGTTGCGGCACGACCCGACGGTCCTGGCCAACGCGCTCGGGGTGCTCGATACAATCGCCCAGCAGCACACGGACGGCGATTTCAACGTCGGCCGGGTCGCCATCCATGGCCGCGACACGAACATCAACCGCTTCTGCCTGGCCCCGACGCTCAATGGCTGGCTCCTGCTGCGCGAGGCCTATCCGGACCTGCTACCGCCGGGCAAGACGGCCGAGTTGGAGGCCGGGCTGAAGCAATTGGCGGATTTTCAACTGACCGACTACGGCCTGGCCCGGCTGGCACGAGAGCCGCACGAGGAGTTTCCCGCCTATCCGAACATGGACGTGCACTACCTGCTCATCATGGAGTTCGCCCGGCGTCTCTGGGGCGAGGAGCCTTACGCGCGTGAACGCGATGCATTCGTCAAACTCGTCCAGACCGCCCTGTATCCGCGCGGCGCATTTGCCTATATCAACACGCAGAACGAGTGCTTCGTCTATCACCAGATCAACGTGGTGTTCCTCGCCCGCTACTGGCAGTTGACCGGTGACAAGGGCGTGCTGGACTCGCTCCGGCGCACGATCCCGTACTATCCTTACAACGTCGAGCCGGCCGGCATGCCCGAGTACTATACCGACGCGTGCTGGAAGCACTACTGGTCTGGCGGGAGCGTGGCCGGCCCCGACATGATCGCCGGCCTGTTCGACGATCCGCTCAACAAGCAAGTGGCCCAGACGTGCGGCGCAATCGCCGGCTATGGCCATGGGCACATCGCGGCGATCGCCGCGGAATCCTGGAAGCCGGTCGCCGCCAAGCCGCTGCCCGACCAGTACACGCTCTTCGATGACGACGTCCAAGGCCCACGCGGGCGCTACGGCGTCTGGAGCTTTGCCGGCAATGGGCGCAACTACGGCGTGGGCTACCAGGGCAAGGACACCTTTGTTGGCGCAATGATCACCGATCCCGAGCGACGGCCGCTCCCGTTGGACTCGGCCCTGCAGGTCGTTACCACCGAGGTCCGGCTGAATCACACCGACAATCACTGGATTGGCGCACGCTGCACGAGCGCGCTGGAACGGCTGACCACCACCCTCGGCCCCGACTTCGGCTCGCTGGCCGTGCGCTATACGGTGAGCAAGCCGAACTGGCACCACAAGAACGACGATCTGTTCCCCTGGGACGGCATGCAGGCATGGTACCTGTCCAAGTCGCGACTCGTGGGCCTCGTGGCCCTGGAAGCCACTGCCGACGAGACCCGGGCGGCCGTGCATGGCCGCATCCGGCTGGGCATGTCGCGCGAACTGGCGCCGTGCGGCGAGAACGGCTGGCGTTACGGGCGGATGGTCGTCACGGTCCACGACCACAACTACGCCAAGATCGCGACCCGGCCCAGCGAGACGTTCTTCCTCGACAAGCCCGAAAACTACAAGAGCACCGAAATCACGCTTCTCGATCCGCTCAGCGTGAAGGCGGGCGAAAAAGGCGAGATCAAATACGCCAAAGGCACGCGTTACTGGTTCCTCGTCGAGATCCGGCCCGACGGCGTGCCTCCGGCCGAATCCGTGCGGCGGGTCGAAGAGAGCCCGGTCGTCGGTTTTGCGTTCCGCGAGCCGGGACGGCAGGTCGTCCTGTTGCACAATCCCAGCGACGTGGCGGCCGAGGGGCAACTCCCCGCCGCCCAAGCCGGAGCGACCAGGCTCGTGTACGAAGAGAATACCGGCAAAGGCCGCCGGGCCGAGGCGACCGCCACCCGCGTTCGCCTTGGGCCGCAGCGTCACAGTCTGATCGTGGACGAGACGCGCCCGTAGACGAGGCCCGACCTGCTCCTTGGGAATAAACCTGCGGCGTCCTGGATCTAATCCATTGGCCCCACTGATTGTCGAGAATCTCTTCCGGAATCGGTGAACCTAATTCCACACGGCAGCGTCTAACAGAGTGTAGAACCGCCAATGGTGGCCCGAAAAGGGCCAAAGCAAGACACGCTAGCAAGGGTGGCAAGACGACCATGATCTCGTTGCGGCCAAGTATCACCGAACGCATGTACGGGCTGGGTTTCGCCGGTCAACTGGCGAATCGGCTCCCCGTGCATCCCTTGCGTTTGTGACACTCGGCTGACCATCCCGAGGGGTATTTCAGAACCCGGTGTCACAAACGACACCGGGTTTTTTGTTGGTTTGTAGGGTTGGTAGCTGAGACGGTTTAGCGGCGGCCTGAAAAGCCGCAGACGAGGATTCGAGCACCTCCCGACCCACTAGGCGCTCAACGTGCGCGCCGATGTGGCCCGTTCGTCTATCGGACAGGATACCGCCCTTTCAAGGCGGCAACGTGGGTTCGAGCCCCGCCCGGTGCTCTTTGGTCTTTGGCAATCCGACAGACAGCAATCTGCGCCCATGATGTAGCGGTAGCCTGCTGCTTTGCCATGGCAGAAGTGCGGGTTCGACTCCCGCTGGGCGCTTTTGATGAACAGGACGTAGGAAAGCCCGGCATTCCGCGTGCCTCGGGCGCACGAGATCGTGGGTTCGAATCCCACCGTCCTGACTCGCTTTGATCCGGTGTGGCCCAACGGTAAGGCGCCGGCCTGTTAAGCCGAGGATTGGAGGTTCGAGTCCTCCCACCGGAGCCTTGGTTTGACGATCGGGGATCGGTTAACGGCAAGCCGCCTGGCTTTGAACCAGGAAACGAAGGTTCGATTCCTTCTCCCCGAACTTGATCCGATGGTTGCGTGTCTGGCAAAGACAACGATTGCGGGGTCGTCTAACGGCAGGATGAGACGCTCTGAACGCCTTGATGTTGGTTCGAGTCCAGCCCCCGCAGTTATGGAAGGACGATGGACGACAAACGCTTCCTTCGCAAATTGAAACGCGACATCAAGCGGTCCGGCAACCGCAAGCGGCGACGTTACTTGAAGGACATCGCGACCGACCCGGGCGATTTTCGCTTCGGTCGAGAGCGATCGGACGTGATGAACGAGCCGCGGAAGACAGGCGGGGATTCACATGGTCGCGGCGATGGTTGATTGGCGGACAAGCCCTCGTGGAGCAGTCCGGAGTGCTCGCCTGCCTGTCACGCAGGAGATCGCGGGTCCAAATCCCGTCGAGGGCGCTTTTTGGGGTGAATGGCGCGGTACGCAAACAAGGCAAAGCGGCGAAGCTCAAACCTTCGTGAATTTGCGGGTTCAACTCCCGTCTGCGCCACTCGAAGCACATGCGTCGGCTGGGCATCGGCTGAGCCCAACGGACTGTAAATACGCCGCCTTGAGGCTGTGCAGGTTCGACTCCTGCCCGGCGCACTGAATATGGCCAAGTGGTGCAATTGGCAGACACGCGACGCTCAGAACGTCGCGCCCTTGCGGCGTGGGAGTTCAACTCTCCCCTTGGTCACTAATCCACCGCGGGTGGGCCAGTGCCCAGCCGGGCCTCATAAGCCTGGACCACCGGGTGCAACCCCCGGACCCGCCACTTGAAGACCGGGTACGCAAACGGGCAAAGCGGCGAGGTCGAGAGCCTCGTGGTGTGTGGGTTCGACTCCCACCTCGGTCACTAGGCAATCGGGGTTCGAATCCCCGGCGGTCCACTGACAGAAACGGAGGGTAGTCGGATACGGTTGGCCGAGCCGGTTTGCTAAACCGTGCCCCCTCACGGGGATGTGGGTTCAAATCCCATGCCTTCCGCTGTGTGCGTTGCGAATCTGCCCCGATGGTGAAACGGACATCATCCCTCGCTTCGAACGAGGTGTTCCGGGTTCGAGTCCTGGTCGGGGTGCTCCTGGCGTTCTTGGACTGATGCGTTGCGTGCGGGCTGCCTATGGGGCAGGGGCAGCCCGCGCATGGTGTCCGTGGTGTAGCGGCGTCTGCACGGCTGGCTGTGAACCAGAGGGTGGGAGTTCGACTCTCCCCGGACACCCTTGGAGGAAATGATGAATGCAGAAGGATGAATGGAGGGAGGGCGATGGCAGACGCGGTGCTCGAGCGGCCGACGTTGGTTTTGAATCGCAACTGGCAGGCGGTGGGCGTGACGCCGGTGGCCCGGGCGCTGGTGATGGTCTGGAACGACACGGCCCGAATTGTCGACGTGGAGGACTATCGGCTGTGGACCTGGGAGGATTGGGCTCAATTGCGGCCGGAAGGCGACGAACCGGCGGTCCAGACGGTCCGGTTCCGCCTGCGCGTGCCGGAGGTCGTGTCGCTGGTCGGGTACGACCGGGTGCCGGCCGCCCATGTGGCCTTTAGCCGCCGGAACCTGTTCAAGCGGGACCACTACACGTGCCAATACTGTGACGTGCAGCCGGCCCGCGACGAACTGACGATCGACCACATCGTGCCTCGCTCGCAAGGCGGCGTGTCGAGTTGGGAGAACTGCGTATTGGCCTGCATGGCCTGCAACAAGCAGAAGGCCGACCGGACGCCGGCCCAAGCCCACATGCACCAGCGCCGCAAACCGGTCAAACCAACCTGGAAGCCGATCTACGCGGACCACTCCGCACGGATCGCCAGTTGGTCGAAGTTTGTCATCGGCGCCTACTGGAGCGTTGAGCTTCAGGAGTAGTCGTTACGCCAGGCTCCCGGCCGAAAGGCCGGGAGCCACTACAGGAGTGTGCTCCTGGGAGAGCAGACGGTCTCCAAAGCCGTCGCACGGGGTTCAAATCCTCGCACTCCTGCTGAGGAAAGGATGAATGATAGATGATGAATGGAGCAGCGGGCTTTCTTCAGCTCATCATTCGTCATTCTGCATTTCGTCCTCGGGGTGTGGTGGAACTTGCACGCGACCCTGCGAAGGTCGAGGCCCAGGTTCGATTCCTGGCGAGGACACTGGACGCTGGAGCCAGATGGAAAGGCGACCGGCTGCAACCCGGTTCAAGTGGGTTCGAATCCCACCGGCGTCTTTGATCGAGAAGATTCCCCGGAAGCCAAGGACAACCTCGACTCCCGGGGATCCCGTTTACCGAATCGTGTGGGGCGGCTCTACCGAGCCAGCCCAAGCCCGACGATGAAGCCTGTCAGGCCAGCCATGCTGCTGTTGCTCCCCCAGGCTTGACCTTCCCAAAGGGCATTGGTGAACACACGGGAGCCGTTGGAAAGCTCGCGCGACCACTCGAAGCCCATCTGAATCTCGCCGACCGCGAGGAACGAATCATCCTCTCCGGTGATACTGATTTGTGGGAAGTCGGGGAATCCTGCGAGGTCCTCGGGAATCACCAGGTTCACTTTTCGACTTCCGAACAGCAGTGTCCCCCGGGAGTTGACCAACACGGCCAGGCCTCCACTGCCAATCGGCCGGCGGAATTCGCCCGACAGCGTGGGACCAATGCCGTCGTACTGATTCGACAGCGACAAGGTCGACGGGTCGCCACCGCCGCCAGCCGACGTCATCGAGAAGCTGCGGTCGATGTTGGCCACGCGCATACCAGCGGTGCCATTGATGCTGAACGTCTCAAAATCAAACCGCTGCATGAATTCCACGTCGATCGAATACATATTCAAGCGGCCTCGGCCAGAAAGCGCATCGCCGCCGACCGTGGTGTCAAACGTCTCAGCGGCCAGATCATGATCGAACTGCCAATACCTGGCCCGCACTCCACCGCCCGTCGGACTGACATAGCCTAGCCAGAGCCGCCAACTGGGATCGAAAGTATTGCTGTCAGAACGGTAAGAGGCACTGTTCGTAAGCAGTTCGACGCTCACCCCTTGAAGATCCCCGACGTAAGGGCGAAGGAACGCCACCTCGGCCCCCCCCGCCAAACCGCTGCACGTTTGGAAGCGAAAGTCGTTCGCGCCCTCCTCCTGTGCCAGGGTGGGCATGCAGGCTCCTAGCCACATCGCCACCCCAATCCCAAGCATCATCCGTGACATGACGTTTGTCCCCCTTGTTGTATAACAAACGAACCTCAGTATAGGAGGTTTCGGATAATCGTCACCCTCGGCATAAGCAAATTGGCGGGCTTGTCGTCAGACCCCAGGCTAAGCGTATCCTCAAATGCCATCAAGCTTTCCGCAAACGGCACAGTCTTCCGAGGCGGCAAAGCTTACCAGGTCAACGTAGCCCCCGTCGCAGATCGAGCTAAGGGCCCGCGCAGAGATAAGTTGGGCAGAAATAACGAAGCAAGGACGCGCAGCAGTCCTTGATTCTTCATACCTCCAACCACCGAGGGGCTAGACCGGTTGGCCGACAACCAGCGAGGCATTGTGGCCGCCGAAGCCGAAACTGTTCGACATCGCCACGGAGACGTTCCGCTCTCGGGCTTGGTTGGGCGTGTAATCCAGATCGCAGGATGGATCGGGAGTCTCGTAGTTGATCGTCGGGGGAATCAGACCGTGTGCGAGCGTCAAGGCGGTCAACACGAGTTCCACCCCGCCACTGGCCCCCAAGAGATGTCCGAGCTGGCTCTTGGTGCTCGACACGCTGAGCTTGCGGGCATGCTCCTGGAAGACCGCCTTGATCGCTGCGGTTTCCGCCTGATCGCCCAGTGGAGTGCTCGTCCCATGGGCGTTGATGTAGCTCACCTCGCTCGGGTCAACGCCCGCATCGCGCAGCGCCATCGCCATCGCCTTGGCCCCGCCGATGCCGTCCTTGTCCGGCTGGGTGAGGTGGCCGGCATCGGCGCTGACGCCGTAGCCGAGCATTCGGCCATAGATTCGCGCCCCGCGTTTCCGGGCGTGCTCCCATTCTTCGAGCACCACGATGCCGGCCCCTTCCGACAAGACGAAGCCGTCGCGATCGCGGTCGAACGGCCGGCTCGCGTGGGCCGGATCGTCGTTCCGTTCCGAGAGGGCTCGCATCGCACCAAAGGCACAGAGACCTACGGGCGTCACCGCGGCCTCCGTGCCGCCGGTGATCACGACGTCGGCGCCGCCATACTGGATCAGCCGCATCGCATTGCCGATCGCGTTGGCCGCACTGGCGCAGGCGGTCGAGACGGCCTCGTTCGGTCCGCAGAGCCCGTACTGGATCGAGAGCTGGGCGCTGGCGGCGTTGGCCATGAGCTTCGGAATGGTAAACGCCGAAACCTTGTCCGGCCCCTTCTCCAGAAGCCGCGTGTGCTGAATCTCGATTTCGTAGAGGCCGCCGATGCCTGAGCCCAGGATCACGCCACAACGATCGGGATCCTCGTGCGAGAAGTCGACCCCCGCGTCGCGAACCGCATCGCTCCCGGCGACCAGGGCGAACTGCGTGAAGCGGTCCAGGCGCTTGACCTCGCGAGGGTCGATGTAGCCCGCGACCGACCAGGGCGCAAGCTCGCCGCCAAACCGCACCCGGTAGGCCGAGGAATCGAACCCGTGAATCGGGTGGATCCCCGTCTCGCCGTTACAGATCCGCGTCCAAAGGTCGTCGACCTTGCAGCTCAGCGAGGTGACGACCCCCAAGCCGGTGATGACAACAGATCTTTTCATGATTGTTCGCTGACCGCGGGTTGGGTTCCGGGGAGTTCCTGGACAGCCATCGCGAAGGCCCTCCTCCAGTTAGGACCCGTGAGGCATCGTTACACTTCTGCGGCGTCGGAAGTCATTCATATTGCAGGGCCTCGCCGATCTTAAGCCGTGCTGCTCGCTCGGCGGGAAACCAGGCAGCGGCCACCACGATCGCCAGTCCGGCCACGAAACTGACGGCCAGCAGCAACGGTCGGAGGACGAATTCCACCGGATGGCCAATCGCGGGCATGGTCGCCAGGTTGATCAGGTAAGCGATCCCGACCCCTGCCGGAACCCCTGGCACGAGCGCCGTCCCGCCGATGATCGCCGCCTGGGTGAAGATCGTCTTGCGAACCTGCCAGCGGGTCATTGCCACGATCCGCAGGATTCCCAATTCGGCGGTCTGTTCCAGCACGTTCATTGTCAAGGTATTGGTCACCCCGATCGCCGCCACCAGATAGCCGAGCGTAATGATCCCCCAGAGACAGCCGTTGATTCCGCGGCTCATCCCGTCGATCATGCTGCTCAGGTCGGCGAAGGAATGCACCAGGACGCCGTTCTGCTCGCAGAGCGTCTCGAGCCGGGCCTGCACCGAGGGCAGCGCCTTGGGCTCCACCTTGATGGCATAGGCGTCGACGCCGCGGATCTGGAGCGACTGCTCGGCGGTGGCTCGCTGGAGGTAGATCACCAGCCCGCCGACCATGTACTCGTTCGTCAGACCGGCAATCGGGAATTCCCGTGGGCCGTCGCGGGTTTCCAGGCGAAGCCTATCGCCCACGCCCAACTTCAGCCGCTGCGCGAGCACCGTGCCGAGGACCACCTCGCCGTCGTGAAGCTGGCGGCGGAGTCGCTTGGGATCGCCCGCGACCAGGTCCAGCGGCAACGGGGCCGTGGCGGGAAACTCCCGGACAATGGCCACCGGCTCCAACTCGCCAATGCGGACACGGACGAAGCGGGCCGTATCAATGCTTTCGATGCCGGGGATCCGGCGGAGTTCTTCGCCAACCGCATCGGGGATCTCGGCCGCCTGCCAATCGGCCATATCGGGGAGCATGGCGCGGATAAAGAAGTCGGCCGCCAGGGCCCGGCGATACCATTGGCTGACGTCGCGCATGTTGTCGAGGATCGTATTGGCGATGCCGACGCCCGTGGCCGCCGCCACGAACAGGACCCCGGCCGTGAGTGTGGAACGCACGCGGTGACGGAGGATTTGCTGGCGGGCCAGCTTGGCCTCCCCCCGCAAGAACGGTTTGAGAATCCCGGCCACCAGATGCGCAAGCACCTCGGCGATCGGCGGCAACAGGAGCACGAACCCGATCATCAAGCCCCCGGCGGCCACGATGGCCGCGTCCATGGGCAACCGCCCGAGGATGCTGCCGGCCAGCGTGCCCCCGGCGATGCCGGTGATCAGAAGGCCCGCCAGGGTCGTGCGGTGGAAGCTGCCTTCGACGTCCTCGCGCGTGACGCGGCTCATCCCTTCCAGGGGCGAGACATTGCCGGCCCGGTAGGCAGGCACCGCCACGCCGACGAGCGAGACGCCGAAGCCAAACAGGGTCGCCAACACAAACGGCCAGGGGGTGATGATCATCGCCGGGAGCGTGACCCGCAGCACTTGGCCGAGGACGCCGACCAACACGTGCGCTCCAACCAGTCCGACGGCCATCCCCAGCACGGTGCCCAGACAGCCCAACAGCAGGCCTTCGCCAAAAAGCAGCCGCGTGATCTGCTGCCGCGTCGCCCCCAAGGCCCGCATGATCGCCAACTCCCGGCGACGCTCGCCCACGTTCATCAGGAACGTGTTGAGGATAATGAACCCGGCCATGACCAGCGACAGCGCGGTGACGATCTGCAAGGCCCGGTGACTAGCCCGCAGGATCTCCTCGGCCGACTGCGAGTTCCCCATGGGTTGGTGCACGCTAAGCCCCTGATCCTTGGGGAGCTTCGCCTGGATTGCGGCCATGACCACCGCCAACGGGGCCTGTGGATCGACAACGATCTGGACCGCATCGAGCTTTCCCCGGGCGGCGAAGAGGGTTTGGGCCCGCTTCAGCGGCATGAACACCACGCCGCCCGATTGCAGGACGGTGCTGCCGCGGAATTGCAGCAGTCCCGTGACCGGGAAGGGCCGCACGCCGCGATTCGTGAGAATCTTCACTTCGTCGCCCACTCGGAGGCCCGTGCTCTCGGCCAGTCCGACCTCCAGGACTACGCCGCTGCGATGGTCTTCGCCGAAGAGGGTGCCCTGCTGGAGTACGTAGTCGCGCACGGCCGTATCCTTGGCCGGGTCGATGCCCAAGATCAGCAATTGCATCCGGCGGCCGGACAGATAGACGATCCGCGGCCGCTGGAGGATCGGGGCGACGGCCTGGACTCCCGGAACCGTGGCGATCGCGTCGGCCAGGCTCTCGTCGAAGCTGCCTCCATCCTGCGGGGCCACCTCCAAGGCCGCACGGCCGGCCACCGCGGCGAACATCTCTCGGTAGGCCTGGTCGGTCGTTTTCGCTGCGATCGTCACGGCGACGACCGCGGCAACGCCGATGACGACGCTCGACAAGGTCAGCAGCGCCCGGCCCGGCCGGCTGACGACGTGCCGCAGGATCAGTCTTCTGAGAAGCATGGGCAGGCTACTCCGCGGCTGGCTGGCTGGTCGACTGGTAGACCTCGGTCTCGATCAGGCCATCGCTCAAGTGAATCACACGATCGGCCCGGGCGGCCATCGCCGCGTCGTGGGTGACCAGGACAATGCTCTGGTGCTGCTGGTCGACCAGGTTTCGCAGCAGATCGGCAATCCGGCGGCCATTGACGCTATCGAGGTTGCCAGTGGGTTCGTCGGCCAGGAGAATCGCCGGTCGGATGACCAGGGCCCGGGCGATTGCCACCCGCTGCTGCTCGCCGCCCGACAGGGTGCTGGGGATATGGTGACGCCGGGCGTGCATGCCGACCAGTTCCAGCGTCTCGTCCGCCCGTTGCCTTGCCTCGTCCCCCCGGACACCGTCGAATTCCAGCGGCAAGGTGACATTCTCTTCGGCCGTGAGAATCGGCAGGAGATTGAACGACTGGAAGACGAAGCCGATCTGCCGACGGCGAATCAAGGTCCGTTGGTCGTCGTTGAGCGAGGCGAGGTTGACGCCATGGAGACAGACCTCGCCGCCGCTGGGGGTGTCGATGCCGCCAAGCATGCTTAGCAGCGTGCTCTTGCCGGAGCCGGATCGTCCCATGATGACCACCCACTCGGATTGTCCCACCGCAAGATCGACGCCTCGCAAGGCCTCGACCCGGGCCTCGCCTTCTCCGTACGTCTTTCGCAGGTCATGCGTTTCGAGCACGTAAGGTGCGGCATCTGCCATCGGTCAAGCTCCGTTTGTCGTTCCGATCCTCAGCCGCGTGATCAGAAGTAGTAGGTCGCGCAGCCCACTTGGATCCCTGAACCAACATGGATGATCAACCCAATATCGCCGGGGGCAACCAACTGGCGCTCGCGGAGACGGTCCAACGCATAGGGCAAGGATGACGTAAACAAGTCCGGCCCCTGCCCCACCGCATCCACCATCCGCAGCGAGTCTACCCCCAGCCGCTCGCCAAGCCTTGCGATAAACTCGGAGGAAATCTGGGGCGGTAGGATCGCCCGGATCCGGGCGAGTTCGAGGCCTTCGCTTTCCAGGAGTTCGTCCACGGCCACGGGAATCAGTTCCAGGTAGTAGTCGTGGAGCCTCGCATCCTGAGCGAATCGCAGGACGTGATTCCCCGCCTCATGCCCCGACGATGCCGTCAGGGCATCGAGGTGCTCCGGGGCATGCTTGAACACGAAGCGGCCAAAACCCGCCTGTCCGGCAGCCGCGACGTCGAGGATCATCGCGGAGGCGGTCTCGCGAATGCCGCGAAGGGCTTGCGGCATCACCTCGGCATTGTTTTCGACTTCCGCCGCAATCACCATGGCCGTGCGGTGCCGGCCGGCTTGGAGCAGGCGCATCGCCACATGGCAGGCGTTGAGCAATCCGAGCCCGCCGTTGATCAGGTCGAAGGCGAAGGTCTTTTTGTCGGTTTGCGACTCGATCGTGTCGTTGATCGCCAAGTCGCCGGCAACGAGCGAGGCGACCGCCGGCTCGCTGAGGAAGTGGTTTCGGTAAACGCCCGCGTAGACCAGCAGGTCGATATCGCTTCGGTCGTGCGCGGAGGTTTCCAAACATCGGCCGGCGGCCACATGAGCCATGGCGATCATGTCATTATTACCAGTGGCCCCCGGTGGGCAAATCCCCAGGCTTTCCACGCGCACCCTGGGCAGGTCACGGGGGGGCACGGGGCGGGCCTCGCGAGTAGTCGGGCGAGGCTTGCCGTTGCCCATTCCACTGCGAAGCCGATCGGGCAGGGTGTCGAGCGTATAGAGGGCGGTCCCTGTGTTCTGCCCGGAGCCCGAGACGCCAAAGAGGATCCGGTCGCCCGAGCGAATCCGCCCGCTCTGAATACTGTCCCACAGCGCAACCGCGTGGCTGGTCGTCGCCGTGTTGCCGCGCTCGGCTAGGTTGAAGATCGTGTTGCCCGCATGGCAGACCGAGTCCTGGAACGTGGCGTTGATCTCCCGCATCGCGTCTTTTAACGCCGTCTGCGAGGTCTGGTGCATGATCAGGTGCTCCGGATCGCGTGGCGACCAGCCGTAGCGCCCGAGGACATGGGCCGCGTGGGCGACCGACTGCTTCAGGGCGACCGCCGTCTGGCGGATCGGGTCGGAGTGCATGATCGCTCCGCCGTGCGTCTGGTCGGTCGCCTGGGCAATGCACAGCGAGCTGTGCCGCCCGAGCGTGTAGAGGTCCAAGGCCTGAAACCCCACCTGATCGTTCGGAGCCATCTCCAGGGTGACGGCCGCGCCGGCGTCGCCCACGGTCAAGCAGGCGAGCCGGGGGTCCATAAACCCGTCGATTTCTTTCTGGGCGACATCGGTCAGATGCGTGATATACTCGCCGCTGGCCACCAGGGCAACGCGGGCCAGTCCCAATTTCAGAAATGCGTCGGCGACGTGGATCGCCGTAAACATGCCCACGCAAGCGTTACTCACATCGAAGGCCAAGGCGTGACGCATGCCAAAATGCGTGCGGAGCCGCACGGCCGTGCTCGGCTCGAAGGTGAAGCTCCCGGCGCCGTCCATCCGGGAGATGCTTGAACAGATCAAAAGCTCCACATCATCCGCTTGGTACTTCGAGTGAGCCAGACACTCCTCAATCGCCTTTCGGGCCAGGTCGATGGCGTATTCCCCGCTGCCAGCCACCCGTCGCGAGCGGATCCCTGTCATCTGCTCCAGGGGGAAAGCCAGCGGCCGATGACAGCCTCGCACCACTTCGTCGGTCGAGACCGTCCGGGGCGGCAGATAGACGCCGAGCGACTCGATCAGCGTGTTGCCGCACAAGGCAGCCGGCGTTGAAGCCTCGGCGGGCGAGGTGGCCGTCGCAGCCGTGACGCGTGCCGGTGAGCCGCAAGCCCTGAGCAACACCGGCTCGGCCTTGGCCTCAATCGCCGCAGTCAGTTCGGCGATGGTCTGGTGCTGGAACAGCATCTCCGGGGTCAACGGGAGCCCGGCCTCCATGGCGCGGGCGGAAATCTCGACGCTCTGGATCGAGGCCGCTCCCAATTCGAAGAAGTTGTCGTGAACGCCCACCTTCTCCAAGCCGAGGACCTTGGCGCACAGTTCGGCCAGACGTTTTTCTTTCTCCGTGCGTGGGGCGACGTAGGCCGCAGCCAACTCGGGCCGCGCGGTGTCTACCGCGGGCAGCCGGCGACGGTCGATCTTGCCATTGGGCGTCAGCGGCAACGCGTCCAGGCACACAAACGCCGACGGGACCATATACTCGGGCAAGCTTCGCTTGAGGAACTCGCGCAACTCGGTCACCGTCGGCGTCGGGTCCTCCCGTGCAACGTAGTAGGCCAGAAGCCGCTTGGCCCCCTGAGCCCGGGGCGAATCCTGGGCCACGACCACGGCCTGCCCGACCGCCCGATGAGAGCCCAACACCGCTTCAATCTCGCCCAATTCGATGCGGTAGCCGGAAACTTTCACCTGGTGGTCGAGGCGGCCAAGGAAGTCGAGCGTCCCGTCCGCCAAGTAACGGACGAGGTCCCCGGTGCGGTAAAGTCGGGCATCCAGACGCCCGCCAAAGGGATCGGCAACAAACCGTTCGGCGGTCAGTTCCGGCCGATTCCGATAGCCCCGCGCCACACCATCGCCGCCGATGTACAACTCGCCGGCAACACCGATCGGCACTGGCCGGCGATTGTGATCCAGGACATACACCTGGGTGTTGGCGATCGGCCGGCCGATGGGTACGGGCATTCGGCCGGGCTCCACCTGCTCGAGCGTCGACCAGATGGTCGTCTCCGTCGGCCCGTAGACGTTCCACAGCGACCGCACCCGCTGGAGCAAAGCATTGGCCAGGTCGCACGGCAGGGCCTCGCCGCCGCACAAAGCGGCGAGCTTGGGCGAGCCAGCCCAGCCGGCCTCCAGGAGCATTCGCCAGGTAGCCGGGGTCGCCTGCATGAACGTTGCGTCCGACTGCTCCAACGCGGCCCGCAACTGCACCCCATCCGCCGCCACCCGTCGACTGGCCACGATTACCCGTGCGCCAACGACCAACGGCAGCACAAGCTCCAGCACCGAGATGTCGAACGAGAGGGTCGTCACCGCCAGCAGCGAGTCCTCGGCGGTCAACCCCGGACGCCGGGCCATCGAGCAGAGGAAATTGACCACGCCCCGGTGAAGGACTTCGACGCCCTTGGGCTTGCCCGTGGAACCGGAGGTGTAGATCACGTAGGCCAGGTCCTCGGCCGTCGCCTCGCAGGTCGGAGGCTGATCCCACTGCTCGGCAATGCCTGAGGCATCGGCGTCGATCAGCAGAAGCGGCGTATGGCCGACGGGGAGCATGTCGGCCAGGTGCGTCTGCGTGACGAGCACGGTCAGACGGCTGTCCTCGATCATGAAGCTCAACCGCTGCTTGGGGTAGCTCGGGTCAAGGGGCACGTAGGCGCCGCCGGCCTTCCATGTGCCCAGCATGGCTACGACCATGTCCACCGACCGGTCGACGCACAGGCCAACGAGCCGTCCCGGCCCGACGCCCATCGCTTGGAGCCGCCGGGCCAGTTGGTTCGCTCGGGCGTCAAGCTCCCGATAGCAAAGTTTCAGACCGTCGCATTCCACGGCCGCCGCATCCGGCGTGCGTTGGGCCTGCGCTGCGACCAACTCATCGACCCGGACGGTGGCCGGATACGTCTGGTGCGTGGCGTTCCACGTAACCAGCACCTGCTGTTTCTCATCGTCGCTCAGGAGCGGGAGGTCATCGAGTCGCTGTTCCGGATCGGCAACGATCCCTTCCAGGAGCTGGCGGAAGTGGCCTGCCATCTGTGCGATGGTTGCCGGCTCGAACAGATCCGTGTTGTATTGGAGCGTGCCGGAAAACGAGTTGCCCGAGACGCCCATCATCAGCATCAGGTCGAAGGCCGCGCCGCGCTGGGCGATCACCGGCGTCGCCTCGCCTCCGGCCGATTCCTGGGAGGTGAGCGAGCCGATGAGCGACAACTCCTCCTCGATCGCCCGCGTGGGCATGTACCAATCGAAGGCGACTTGGAAGAGGGGAGAACGGCTCGGATCACGGTGGACTTGAAGCTGTTCGACGAGCAGTGGGAAGGGATAGGCCTGGTGAGCCAGGGCCCCGAGCACGCGGGCGCGGACCTCCTCCAAGTGGTGACGAAACGTCTGAGAGCCCGACATGCGGGCGCGAATGACCACCGGATTGACGAAGTAGCCGACGATCCGTTCCAGCTCCGCGTGGTCCCGGCCCACGGTGGGCGAGCCGACCAAGAAGTCCTCCTGCCCCGTATATCGGTAGAGGAGCACCTGGAACGCCGCAAGGAGCATCATATGGGGCGTCGCCCGCTCGGCCCTGGCCAAGGCCCGAAGCCGCTCGGAGAGTTCGTCGCCCAACGTGAAACGCCAAAGGGCGCCGCGATAGGACTGGACCGGAGGACGGCGGTGGTCGGTCGGCAGGTCGAGCGTCGCCTGGCAGTCGGCCAGTTGCTCGCGCCAGTAGCTGGCCAGCCGCGTCCCTTCCGGTCCCGCGAGCATCTGCGTCTGAAAGCGAACGTAATCGGAGTATTGCCAGTCGAGCGGCGGCAGCTCCGGCGGTGTGCCCTGCTGTTGGGCCAGGTAGAAGGTTCGCAATTCCTGGAGAACCAGGGCGAAGGACCACGCATCCATGGCGATATGGTGCGTGCAGAGCGACAGGACGTGGTCCCCGTCCGTCCGATGAAACAGCTTCGCCCGTATCACCGGCCCGCGTCGCAGGTCGAAGGGACGATCCGCCTCCTCGTTCAGTCTCCGGTCGAGTTCATCGCGGCTCCAGGCCGACGCATCGATCACGTCCAGCTCAACGGACGACTCCGCATGCACACGCTGCACCGGCCGGCCGTCGTGCAGCTCATACGTGGTTCGCAGAACGGCGTGACGTTCGACGATCCTCCGCAGGCCCCGTTGCAGCCAGACCATGTTGGTGTCGGCGGCGAGTCTCGTGGTATAGACGAGGTTGTACGCCGAACTGCCGGGGGCAAGCTGGTCGAGGAACCACAAGGCTTGCTGACCGTAGGAGAGTGGGTATTCAGGCGAGGCGTCGGGAAGTTCCTCGCGGATGGCATTCAGCGTGTCGAGCGTCTCCAATACCGACGCCCACTCTTCCTGACCGGCGTGGAGCGTAGGCAGGATCGTCCCCTGGCGGCCCAGGACAGTGAGGCACCAGGCAACCTGCGGGGCGAGTGTTGTCTCGGGACCGATCTCGAGGAACGTGGTGCATCCGTCCGCGATCCACTGCCCTACGGCTGCCGCCAAAGAGATTGGATCAAGCAGTTGATCCTGAATCACGGCGGCTCCCGCCGTGTCCGCAAACTCTCTCAGCGAGGCGGAGAAAATGGCGTCGGCAGGCCAGTCGCCGAGGGGCTCGAATCCTGCGGCAATCCGTAGTGCCTCGTCGAGAGTCAGCCGGCCAGCCAGATGCGCCGCGGCCAGGACGCCCGTCCCCTGGCCGATCACCGCGTGCGGCATCACGCCCTGCGAGCGCCAGAGCGTTGCCAAGGCAACCTGCAGGGCGAACACCACCGGTCGGGCAACCGGCGGGTCGTCCAGATAGACCCCTTCCTGATCAAACGCGATCGTGTCCAAGAGCGACCAGTCGACATGCGACCCGAGCAGCTCATCGCACTGCTTGAGCACCTCCCAGAAGCACCGCACCTCCGGCAACAGCTCTTGGCCCACGCCAAGCCACGGCGGACCGTGGTGGGCGAAGAGCATCACCAAGGGAAGCGTGCGGCCTGAGGCCCCGTTCCCCGCAGTCACGCTTGCCGGAGAGTCGCGGTCCACGAGCTTCCCACGCTGCCGCATATCCTCGTGACTGCTGCCGTCCAACGCCACCCCGCTCACCTCCGCGTCCGTCGACCCTTCGGGCGTCTCCTCCAGCTGGCTCAGATGCTGAGCGAGGCTCTCGATCGTCGGATGTTCGTAGATCACCATCGGCGAGATCCGCCGCCGGAGCCACTGTTCCATCTCGCCGGTCAGCAGCACGGCTTCGCGCGAGGACAGGCCGAAATCGAAGAAGGATCCCTGCACGTCGATCGTGTCCGGGGTCCGGTACAGCCGCCGGCTCAGCCGTTCCACGAGCCAGGCCTCGATGGCCTCGGCCGACCGGCGATTGCCAGGTGAGCCGTCGGGCGCATCCGAAACGCCAAGGCCCGAGCTCACCGGCTCACCGGCGTGGGGAAGTGGGTTCTCCATTCGCAATGCTTCTCCATACACTGAGGGTCTCGGCGAGATAACCTGCCCGGCACGCATGACGCTGGATCTTGCCGCTGGAGGTCTTGGGAATGCTTCCGGCCCGGAGCAAGACGATATCGTGCACGCTCAGATCGTGCTGTTGAGCGACCACGGCGCGGATCGCACGGAGGATGGCCTCGGCGGCGCTCTCGCTCGATCGACGCTCGGCGTCCTCCGCCGTCCCGTTGCGGAAATGGCGATTGACTTCCGCCACGACGACCAGTTGTTCCTGGCCCTCGACGTCGATGGAGAATGCGGCCGTTCCCCCTCGCTGCACCGCCGGATGGGCCTCTTCGACCGAACGTTCGATATCCTGGGGAAAGTGATTGCGGCCGTCGATGATGATCAGGTCCTTGATCCGTCCGCTCACGTACAACTCCCCATCCTGCCAGAACCCCAGATCGCCAGTCCGCAAGAAAGGTCCTTCCTCGCTCCCGCGAGGGCGAGCACGGAACGTCGCGTTCGTCTCCTCCACGCGGCACCAGTATCCATGGGCCACGCTCGGCCCATGGACCCAGATCTCGCCGATCCGCCCCTCCAGGCAGAGTTGCCCCGTGTCGGGATCGACGATCCGGACTAGTTCGTCGGGCAACATTCGGCCGCATGCGACCAGCCGGCGAACTTCGCCAGGCCGGCCGTTGCTCGGCACAACTTGCCGGCTCTCCAACGGTCGCGATTCCACCGAGATTACCTTGGGAGGATCGGTCGCACGGCCGCCCGAAACGATCAGCGTGGCCTCGGCCAATCCATAGCAGGGATAAAAGGCCTCGCGGCGGAAGCCGTGCGGCCCATAAGCCTCGCTGAACCGCTCGATCGTCTCCGCGCGAACCGGCTCCGCGCCGTTGAAGGCGATCCGCCAACTGCTCAGGTCCAACCCTTCACGGCTCTCCGGCGGGATGCGATCGACGCACAAGTCGTAGGCAAAGTTCGGCCCGCCGCTGACGAACACCCGGTAACGGGTGATCGCTTGCAGCCAGCGAAGCGGCTTTTGCAGGAAAGCGACCGGCGACATGAGGACGTTCGGACAGCCCTGATGAAGCGGCTGAAGGATTCCGCCGATCAACCCCATGTCGTGATAGTTGGGCAGCCAGAACGCCCCACACCCGTCGCGGGGAAAGTCGAAGGCGTGGGCGATCAGTTTCATGTTGTGCAGCAGGTTGCCGTGCGTGAGCATGACCCCCTTGGGCGTCCCCGTCGACCCGGAGGTGTACTGGAGCATGGCCAGGGTGTTCTTCCCAATCGCCGGCGTCCGCCATCGCCGCTCGCCTCCCGGGGCGATACGATCCGTGATGATCCAGCGGAACTCCTTCAGGCCAAAGGTGTCCTTCTCCATCGTGGCGACCCGCTGCAGCACCGCATCGGTCGTCAGGGCCGCCGCGGCCCTCGCATCGTCCGCGACGGCCTCGATGCGAGCCATCATCCGGTTCATCCGCGGCGGATAGACCGGGATAGCGACCACGCCCGCATAGAAACAGCCAAACAAGGCCGTGATGAACTCCAGACCGGGCGGGTACAGGAGCAAGGCTCGCTCGCCCGGCAACCCGGCTTCGGTCAACTCGACCGCGATCCGCCGCGCCTGCCGGTCCAACTCGCCATACGTCAGCGTCGCCTCCTCGGTCTCGCCGTCGATCAGAAACGTATAGGCCACATCGAAAGGTTGGTGACACGCCAGATGTCGTAGCAGGTCAATCAGATGAGTGGCATCCCCCGAAGTCCTGTGCGAGCATTGCGCCATCATTTACTCCGCTTGACGTGCGTCCGTTCAATCGCGGCACAGCTTCCTTCCCTTGCCGTCTGGCCGACGGTGGTCGCCCCTTCGTCGCGGAAGCCGCCCGAACCGGTCCTCTCGATCTTACGGCCCCAGTGAACTCGGAGGGAACCTCCTCATTTGGGATTAGGGGAAACCCTCTAGCCTGATGCCTGGCAGCCAGCAGGGGAAAAGCGTTGGGGGATGTCCTGCCTTAGGACGCTTCAGCGCCCCCGAATCAGGCAGCCGTCACTACCCCAAAACACTTGGATGCCCCTCATTCGGCCGCTGTCCTCGCGTATGCAATGCGACCGGCTGACAGGATTTAGGTCTTCCTGACGCACGAAAAGCCAAGAATCGTCGCCTGTGGCATGACGAAGGCCAGCGGTGCGTCGAAGCAGAAATCGCAAGCAGTGAAACGCCTGCTACCTTATGTCGTGGTTTTCCTTACCCTTTGACCGCCCCGCTTCACCTCCAGGTGGGATTCAGGACACTTGACGCTCCATGGCCTTTGCGATGCGGGACGGCGCCTGTCGCGCGCC
>JBDKTH010001082.1:0-3526 GCA_039680305.1 Thermoguttaceae bacterium
ACACGCCCGACAATGACGATCTCTGCGTCCTTGTCGCCGGTCAAGTCCTTTCGGCTTGACGAGTCTGCCGCCTCGCTGGCTTGTCCGTCGCGGCTGGATCGTTGGGACGGGACGTCACGATCCGACGATCGGGGCTTCTCAGACTGCGGCTTCCTTCCCGGCCACTGGATCTGCCCGACGAGCGGCCGGCCCGTGCGGTCGATGTTCATCATGAACGTCTGACCGGGAGCAAGCTCCACCCTCGCGTATTCTTTGACCCCATAGGCGCCGGTGATCCTCCATCGCCCCGGCTTGAGCTTGGGAAAAACGAATCGGCCTTGGGCATCGGTCTCGGCTCGATCGTCATGGTTCAAGAAGCCCCACTTCGGATCATGCGGGTTGTTCTCGTGAGCGAAGAGCTCCAAGCCGGGCACGGGCTTGGTGCCGCTGCGCACCACTCCTTCCAATCGAGCCCAGGCCGTCAACGTAATCTGGGGATTGGCGGTCAGTTTCTGGCTGGTCGTCTGCGCGTAGCCCTGATCATGGAGCACGACCAGCAGGAAGTCGTTCTCTTGCGGCGTGATCGACAATCGCCCGTCGGGCCCGGCGGTCAAGTAGGGCCGGCTGTGGTCCGGATAGGAAAACCGGCCGCTCTGGACGAACAACGCCATGTTGATAAATTTGTCGGATTGCTCCGGGCTGAGGCAGGCCTCGGCCCCTGCCGCGGGTTTGCCGTCGGGCAGCCGGACCGCCACATTCAGGTTCCGACCTTTGCGCAGGGCGAAATCATAGGCCACGCTTCCTTCGTCATTCTTGAATTCCCGCGAGATTCCCGGCTGATACCCGTCGGCCTCGATGCGCACTCGAGGGGTACGCGAAGGCTCCGCGATCGTCAGTTGGTACTGCCCGTTCCTGCCCTCGACCGTTTCGAGACGATTCCAGTAGATGTCTCCCGATCGTTCTCCCGACTGATAACCTCGGATCAACCGGAAGCTCGGGATGGGCCGTTTCGTCTCGGCATCGAGAACGCGTCCCGAAACCGCCAGCGGCGGCGAGAGTGTCACCACGTGCTCCGAGTCCTGGGACACGAGGGGCAGCCTGCGGAAGTTCATGTAGCCCCGCTTGAGAATGTCCAACTCGACGGTATCTTCGGGCGCCCACGTCAAGGTCCAGCGTCCTTCGGCGTCGGTCTTGCCCTCGATCCCTGTGTCAACCAAGGTGCGATAGCCACGCCACGTATCCGGTACGATCCGGACGCCCTCAACCGGCTTGTTTTCTCGATCCACGACCCGCACACGGAGCGTCTTGCCCTTCTCCAGGCGGAAATCCACGGGGGCCATTCCGGCTTGAACGTTGACGCTGCGAAGCTTGGGGGCCAAGCCAGGGGATACGACTGTCAGGACTGTCTCGCCAGTCGCAAGATGCGCAAAGCGGTAACGGCCTTCCCGGTCGGTCCGCGTCGTAAGAAACCCCGAGCCAAAGCGATCCTTGCCCAAGGCGACCAGGGCGTTGGCCACCGGTCTGCCTGCCGGATCGGTCACCGTTCCGCTGACCGGAACGCCCCTCTTCATCACCGTGACCGCAGTCCGACTCTCGATTCTTTGCATCTCGTCGCCACGAACCACCCGGGGATAGCCCTCGGTGACGTAATCCGGGTGTACGAACCGGATCCAAATTTCGTCGATCCGTTGCGGCACGTGATCGAGATGCCACCGTCCTTGCGCGTCGGTCGTCAGAGGGCTCAGCCCTACATCTATGCGGGACTGTGCGTACTTCGGTGAGATAATGATGGACGCATCAATCTGCACCCCTGCAATGGGCTTGCCCTGCTCGTCCCGGACGACGCCGCCGATTGTGCGGCCTTGCTCAAAGGTGAAGGCAAACTCGGCGGGGAAGGGATCGACACCGTGATCATTTCGCCACCATTTCGTCAGACGCGGGTATCCCTCACGATGAGCCATCAATGATAGGTAGCCCCCGTCAGTCGGTACAACGACCGTGGCCGTGCCTTGCGCATCCGTGGTGTAGTCATCCTTGTGGCCGCGATACTTCGCTTGGAGCCTTATCCCGCGAATGGGCTTGCCTGCCTCGTCAACGACGCGAACCCGCAGTGAATTGCCCTGAGGCGTGGAATCGGCAGTCTCTGCCGGCCTCGGCTCCTCTTTCGCTACGGCGTCATCCTTCTCTGCCGGGGCCACGGCCTCGGCGGCGACGGTGGGGGCCGTGGCCCGCAGGCCGGCAGCCAGGAAGACCAACGGTGCCATGAGGCAGAGCAACAGAAGGGCTCCCACTGCACCGATCTTGCGAGACAAAGGCCGATCGTTGTCGATGATGGCCTCGATCCGCTTCACCACACTGGCCTTTCGAGCCATCGCTACCCCAAACGGCCGGAGCCGCCCGGAAGTGGTCGTGAACCGGCCGGCCATGTCCAAAAGGCTCTGGGCGTACTCGTTGCGACTGCCGGTGACTTGAATCACCGCGTCATCGCATGCCTGCTCCGCCAGGTCAAGGAGCCTTCGCCGGAGGATCCAGGCAACGGGATGAAACCAGTAGACCGCGACGTTGAAGGCAGCCAACAGCGTGACCCAAGTGTCGCGGCGGCGAACGTGCTCGCCCTCGTGGGCCAAAACCATCGCCAGAGACGGCTCGCTCCACGTCCTCCAGTCCGCCGGTAGCACCACCACGGGACGCCAGTATCCAATGGTCACGGGAACTCGCAGTTCCGCCGATTCGACGATCCTCGTCCGCGGCGGCAGTCCGGCGGCGCTGCAGGCCAGATCGGCCTGGCTCGCCCGGCGGACGAGCCTCGACGCTTGAAGCGTGCCGACGAGCAACCGGACCATCAGCAGACCCACGCCAGCCAGGTAGACACCGATCGCAGCCAGCGCG
The DNA here is from genome assembly GCA_039680305.1 of Thermoguttaceae bacterium. GTDB lineage: Bacteria > Planctomycetota > Planctomycetia > Pirellulales > Thermoguttaceae > JBDKTH01. Next base: position 2,869 of record JBDKTH010001082.1, read on the forward strand.
AAGCCACTGCTTCCTGCAGCCCTCGTCGCCACGGGAGGAACTGCGTTGGCGGATGGTGCCGGCAGAGGGCTAACGATGGCTTCCTGAGGCTCCTGTTCGGCCATGCCATGGGACACGGCGTCACGGGCATGCGTCGCTGGTTCACGTTCCCCCAAGGGCAAAGCAGCCACGGGTTCGGGCGGGGCCGAAAGGCTTCGCTCCTCGGCTGCCGGTTGCTGGGGACTCACCAAAGGCGCCCCGCCGCCCGTCTCGCCCGAAACGGCGGCCGCTTGCAGGGGCGGATAGAGCCAGGCTGGCAGCGATACGCCGGGCACAAGATTCACAAGCGCCGGGAGCAGCAGCATGCCGCCAAGAACGAAAAGCCAGACGCGGTGTTTGACGTCGCTACTGTGCACGCGGCACGCAGCTATTCCCGCCCACGCGGCCAAGGCCAACAATGTGGCCTTGAGCGAGACGTCGAGGACCCAGGAAGTCACCCACAGTTCGATGCTTGACATGGCAGAGCCCCTTGCGATTGGCGGTCTTGTCCTTAGGACCGCCCCTTGTTGGCGGCGATGCGCTTGGCCAGCTCTTGGAGTTTGTCGGCGGAAACGACTTCGCGGTCGACCAGGCCGACGAGCAGGTTTTCCACACTTCCCTTGCAGAATCGTTCGATAAT
>JBDKTH010000033.1:0-5604 GCA_039680305.1 Thermoguttaceae bacterium
AAAAATGAGCATTTTCCCCGCAGCGCAGCTTGACGAAGTGAAACAATTCTCGTAAATTCAGCCGGCAAAGCATGGGACCGTCGAGGGTCGGCACGTCGATCGTCGCTCCCAGCGCAGCCTGGGCGTAGCTGAGCGGGATCCGGCAAATCAGGTCCTGAGCGTCGCGTTGGAAGAGCGGGTGTTCTTTGACCGTGATGAAGCAGTAGACGTCGCCCGGGGGGCCGCCGTCCGGGCTCGGCTCGCCTTCCCCTTGGAGCCGGAGCCGCGTCTGATCGTCGACGCCCGCGGGGATCCTCACGTCTCGGGTCACCTTCTGGCCGATAAAGCCCGAGCCCCGGCACGTCGGGCAGGCCTCGCGGATCGTGCTACCCCGCCCTTGGCAGGCCGGACAGGTCGTCTGCAAGGAGAAGATCCCGGCCTGTTGCATCACTTGCCCATGCCCACCGCAGTAGCGGCACACCTCCGGTCGGGTCCCCGGCTTTGCTCCGCTGCCACCGCACGTCGAACACTTCTGGTGCCGCTCGAACTCGACCGTCTTGCTCGCGCCGTGCGCCACCTCCATCAGGTCCAATTCGACGTCGACGCGAAGATCGGCCCCCTTGCGCACCCGGCGACCGCCCCGCCGGCGGCCGCCTCCAAAGAGGTCGCCGAACAGGCTGTCGCCGAAGACGTCGCTGAACGCGCTGAAGATGTCGTTGACGTCGGTATACTCGCGTGGTCCCGCTCCGGCGCCCGCCAAACCAGCATGGCCATAGCGGTCATACGTGGCCCGCTTCTCGTCGTTGCTGAGCACCTCAAAGGCTTCGGCCGCCTCCTTGAACTTGGCAACCGCCTCTTGATCCCCAGGATTCCGGTCGGGGTGGTGTTTCAGAGCGGCCTTCCGGTACGCCTCGGCGATCTTCTCTTTGGACGCCGACCGGTCGACACCGAGCACCTCGTAGTAATCGTGTTTATCTGCCATCGTCGCCATGGTCAGCTAAAGGGGATCTCCTGAAAACCCCTATTTTACCCCGAACAGCCGATTCCCATAAGACGGCTATCAAAAGCTGGGCCACCCCAACTTTGGAGTGGCCCAGCCGATACTCTTGGGGGTATCTAGCACCTATCGAACGACGCCCTCACCCCGCTGCCGTTCCTTGTCCTCCTTCTTCAGGTCGGTGACAAGGGTTTCGGTCGTCAGCATCAGACCCGAGATGCTAGCGGCGTTCTCCAAGGCCGTCCGTACGACCTTCAACGGGTCGATGATCCCGGCCTTGAACATGTCGACGTACTTGCCGCCGTTGGCGTCATAGCCGGTCGTGACCGATTTCTGCAGGACCTCTTCGGCGATCACCGCCCCGTCCATGCCGGAGTTGGCGCCGATTTGCTCCAGCGGCTTGCTCAGGGCGCGATAAACGATGTCGACGCCGATCTTCTCATCGCCGCGAGCGGCCGAGCGGATCTTGTCGACGGCCTCTCGGCACCGCAGCAGGGCCACGCCGCCGCCGGGGAGGATCCCTTCTTCCGCCGCCGCGCGGGTGGCGTGCAAAGCGTCCTCGACGCGAGCCTTGGTCTGCTTCATCTCGGCCTCGGTCGTACCGCCAACCTTCACCACGGCCACACCGCCGGCCAGCTTGGCCAGCCGTTCCTGGAACTTCTCGCGGTCATAGTCGCTGTCGGTCGACTCGATCTGCTTGCGCAACTGATCGATCCGAGCCTTGATGTCGGCACTCTTGCCGCCGCCCTCGACGAGCGTCGTCTTGTCGCGGTCGACGGTGACTCGCTTGGCGCGGCCAAGATGCTCGAGTCCCACGTTCTCCAGTTTCAGACCGAGGTCTTCGCTGATCATCGTGCCGCCGGTGAGAATAGCGATGTCGCCGAGCATGGCCTTGCGACGGTCGCCGAAGCCCGGGGCCTTCACCGCACAGATATTCAGGACGCCGCGGAGCTTGTTCACCACTAGCGTGGCCAACGCTTCGCTCTCCACGTCCTCGGCGATGATCAACAACGGCTTGCCGGTGTGGGCAACCCGTTCGAGCACGGGCACGAGATCGCGAAGGTTGCTGACCTTCTTCTCATAGAGCAGGACCAGGGCGTCTTCCAAGAGGACGTCCATCTCCGGGGTCCGGTTGATGAAGTAGGGCGACAAGTAACCCTTGTCGAACTGCATCCCTTCGACCACCTCGTAGGTGGTTTCGGCCGTCTTGCCCTCTTCGACGGTGATCACCCCGTCTTTGCCGACCTTCTCCATGGCCTCGGCCAGCAGGTTGCCGATCGCCCGGTCGTTATTGGCGCTGATCGCGCCGACGTTGGCGATTTCTTCCTTGCTGGTTACCTGCTTGGCCATGCTGGTCAATTGGCCAACGGCGGCCTCAACGGCCTTTTCCATCCCGCGACGAATCGCGATCGGGCTCGAACCGGCAGTAATGTTCCGCAGGCCTTCGCGGAAGATCGCCCGGGCCAGGACCGTGGCGGTCGTGGTGCCGTCGCCGGCCACATCGGAGGTCTTCGACGCGACCTCGTTGACCAGCTTGGCGCCCATGTTCTCGAAGCGGTCTTCCAGTTCGATCTCTTTGCTGACCGTCACGCCGTCTTTGGTGACGGTCGGTCCGCCGAACGACTTGTTGATGATCACGTTGCGGCCGGTGGGGCCGAGCGTGACCGCAACGGCGTCGGCCAGTTTATCCACACCGCGGAGCAGTCGGCTCCGGGCCTGGTCTTCAAAAAGCAATTGCTTAGGCACGATGGCGGTTCCTTCACTGTTATTAGTTTTGCCGTGGCGGCGACGCCAACGGACCTGGTTACTTGATCACCTTGGCCAGCACGTCGCTTTCGCGAAGGATCTTGACTTCGCGGCCGTCGACCTCGATCTCGCTGCCCGAGTACTTGCCGTAGATCACCTCGTCGCCCACGGTCACGGCCATCTCGCCCCGATTGCCATTGTCCAACAGCTTGCCCGGGCCAATCGCCAGGACCGTCCCCCGCTGCGGCTTCTCCTTGGCCGTGTCCGGCAGCACGATCCCGCCCGCCGTGACCTCTTCCGCTTCCACGGGTTCGACAACGATGCGATCATCCAAAGGCTTCAGGTTGATGTCCTTCATGGTCTATAGTTCCTTCTGATGAAATGTGTGAATTGTTGGGTTGCTGATATACCAAGTTGCGTTCCGATGTGTCGGGACGGCGAAGGCGGCTTGACTAGAAGCCTCCCATGCCACCCATACCGCCCATTCCCATTCCGCCCATGCCGCCCATGCCGCCCATTCCACCCATGCCTTCGGGGCCGCCGGCGGGGGCAGGCTCTTCTTCCTTCGGAATCTCGGTCACCAGACACGAGGTGGTCAACAACAGAGCCGCGACGCTCGCCGCGTTCTGAATGGCCGTCTTCACCACCTTCACCGGGTCGATAACGCCGGCCTCGACCATATCGCCGTAGGCGTCCTTTTCGGCGTCGTACCCATCGGCCTTGCCCTTCATCGCTTTGACCTTGGCGACGACCACGGAACCTTCCCGGCCCGCGTTCTCTGCAATTGCACGCAGCGGCTCGGAAAGGACGTTCTGAACGATCTTCGCGCCCATGGCCTCATCGCCGGTCAGTTCGAGCTTATCGAGCGCCTTGGCGCTTCGCAGCAGCGCGACGCCGCCGCCGGGCACGATCCCTTCCTGCAAGGCCGCCTGGGTGGCCGACTTGGCGTCGTCGATCAGGAACTTGCGTTCCTTCATCTCGGTCTCGGTCGCCGCTCCAACATAGATCTGCGCCACACCGCCGGCCAGCTTGGCCAGCCGTTCTTGGAGCTTTTCGCGATCGTAGTCGCTCGTCGTGGTCTCGATCTCGTGACGGATCTGTTCGGCCCGGCCATCGATCGCGTCTTTCGTGCCGCCGCCGCCCACGATCGTCGTGTCGTCGGCCGTGATGAGCACTTTCTTCGCCGTGCCGAGGTCCGACACCTTCACCGATTCCAGCTGAATCCCCAGATCCTTGAAGATCGCCTGGGCGCCGGTCAGCGTGGCGATATCGCCCAGCATTGCCTTGCGGCGATCGCCGTAGCCAGGAGCCTTGACGGCACAGATGTTCAGGATGCCGCGCAGCTTGTTGACCACCAGCGTGGCCAGGGCTTCGCCATCGATGTCCTCGGCAATGATCAACAGCGGCTTGCCCGCCTTGCTCACGGCCTCCAACAGGGGAATCAGGTTCCGGGCATTGGAAATCTTGTCTTCGTGCACCAGGATCAGGCACTTTTCCATCTCGACGCTCTGGTCGTCCTGGTTAGTGACGAAATGCGGGGAAAGGAAACCGCGATCGAACTGCATCCCCTCGACCACGTCGACGTAGGTCTCGGCTTGCTTGCCTTCCTCGACGGTGATCACGCCGTCCTTGCCGACCTTAAGGAACGCGTCGGCCAACACGGCGCCGATCGACGGATCGTTGTTGCCGGCAATCGTGGCGACCTGGGCGATTTCCTTCTTGCTCTTTTCGCTGACCGGGGTGGCCATCTTTTCCACAGCCGCCATCACGGCCTCGGCGGCCTTGTTGATGCCGCGGGAGAGGGCCATCGGGTCGGCGCCAGCCGCGATCATCCGCAGCCCTTCGCGGTAGATCACCTCGGCCAACACGGTCGCGGTGGTCGTCCCGTCGCCAGCCACGTCGTTCGTCTTGGTGGCGGCTTCCTTGACCAGTTGGGCCCCGAGGTTCTCGTACGGATCATCCAATTCGATGTCCTCGGCCACGGTGACGCCGTCTTTGGTGACCTTGGGAGCGCCCCAACCTTTGTCCAAAACGGCGTTGCGGCCCCGGGGCCCGAGCGTGCTGCGCACTGCCCGCGCCAATTTGCTCACGCCGGCGGCCAACGATTGCCGCGCCGCGTCGTCATAGACCATCTGTTTTGCCACAGCGGATTCCTCCTGTTGCTGGCGAACAATCGACCTCACCCGACGGGTGAACAATCAACCCCACCTCGGGTGTTAGTATTTCCAGGGAGTCACCATGTGCCACAACGCCAACTGGCAGTCGCGACCATGATGTGCCCCTTGTAATGCAAGCAGCGTGCCAAGAGGCGACGGATGGACGCAATAATTTGGAGGGAAACGACTTAGAGAGTTGTGGCAACAAGCGGCCGAGCGGTGTCTCACCGGTAGTCCCCAGCCGCTCGTGCCATTTTGGCAGGTGGACTAGGGGACGAAATTGGCGTCGACTGTCAGTCCCTCGCAGAACCGAGCCAACAGATCGGCCGCCCGGTCGATGTCGTCCAGTGAGATCGTCTCCACGGGGCTATGCATATACCGATTGGGAATGCTCACCAAGCCGGTCGCCACCCCTGCCCGATTCACCTGAATCGAATTGGCATCGGTCGGGCTGGCGCGACCGCTGGCCGCTAATTGGTAGGGGATCTCGCGATCCTTGGCGGCCGCGATCAACCGCTCGACCACCTTCGGGTTCATGTTGGGGCCTCGATAGACCACGGGCCCCTTGCCCAAGCGAACATCGCCCTCCTGTTTCTTGTCAATCGTGGGGCAGTCCGTCGCGTGCGTTACATCGACCGCGATCCCCACCTGAGGGTCGATCCCAAAGGCGCTGGTCCGGGCACCGCGCAGGCCGACTTCCTCCTGCACCGTAGAAACAGCGTACAC
>JBDKTH010000940.1:0-8240 GCA_039680305.1 Thermoguttaceae bacterium
TCGGTAGGCAAGAAAGGCGGCGGGGCGGCCCTATTGGGCGAGGGAACCTATCACTTGGACTCTCCGGTGGCCGTCCGTTACGACCGGGTCGTGATCCGCGGTCGCGGCCCGGCGAAAACCAAAGTCCTCTTCCGCTATGCCCTGCCCGCCGGCGGCATCACCTTCGCCGGCTTGGAGCCGGGCTGTCGGATTGGCAAGGACACCCAGCTCATCCTCCACAGCCGGCCGGCCAAGCTGGAAACGATGACCCTCGAGTTGGACGGCCGGGTCGTCCACCAATGGAAGCGAAGCCTGCACAGCGGGAACACCTTTGCCACGCGCATCGCCGGCCGGACGATCGTCGGCCGCGTGTCGGACGGCAAGCATACGCTCCGTGGCACGGCCCGTTATCAGGACGGCACGACGCTGCGCACGGAGTTGCCCGTAGTGCTCGAATCCAAGTTCAACGACCGCCGGCCGGTGCCCGACTGGCGGGCCGCCATCGTGTTCGGGGGCAAGGGCTATGTCGGTCCGTCGATCAAGCTGGCCCGGGACGCGAGCCGCGGCGATCGGACCTTGGTGCTCGAGACCGTGCCCCAGCTGGCCCCCGGCGACCGCATCTACCTGGAAGCCCCGGCGACCGATCGCTGGAAGACGCTCGTGCGCTGTGCCTGCAAATGGGGAACGTATCGGGAGTACGAGCTTCAAGTCGAGAAGGTCGACGGCGAGAAGGTGACCGTGGGCCAGCCGCTGCGCATCGACTTCCCCACCGTCGATGGCTCCTTCGTCCGCAAGATCGAGCCCATCCAGCATTGTGGCGTGGAAGACTTGTACCTGGAACAGACCGAGGACCTCTGGATCAGCAGCGTGCTGTTTAGCCACGCCTGGAATTGCTGGGCACGCGGCGTCACCGTCAAGAAGTGCGGCCGGTTCCCAGTCTACGGCGCCAGCGCCAAGTGGTGCGAGATCCGCGACTGCGTCTTTGACGACGCCTGGTTCAAAGGCGGCGGCGGAACGGCCTACGCCGGCTGGGAGACCTCTTGGGACTGCCTGATGGAGAACGTCGAAACGTTCCAATTCCGCCACGCCCCGCTCTTCCAATGGGCGGCCAGCGGCAACGTGATCCGCAAGAGCGTGTTTCATTCGAGCGACGCCCAGTGGCATTCCGGTTGGACCCACGAGAACCTCATGGAGCAATGCGTGGTCGAATCGGTGGCGGGCCACGGCGCCTATGGGTACGGCATGTGGGCCTCCCCTCCCGAAGACGCGGCCCACGGTCCCAACGGACCGCGCAACGTGGTCTACAACTGCGACGTCAGTTCCCCCAAGACCGGCCTCTGGATGGGAGGCATGAACGAGAACTGGTTGATCCTCTACAACCGCTTTCGCGTGGAGAAGGGCAACGGCGTCTTCGCTAAGACGGCCAGCTTCGACCACATCCTTCGAGAAAACGTGTTCGTGCTGAAGGATCCCAAGGCGGCGATGCTTCACCTCGACACGCCCGACTGCATCGGCGTGGAGCTTTGCGACAACCGGTTCTATGGCGGCAACGGGAAGATCGTCTCGGGCAAAGCCTCCCCCGCCGCGTTGGAGCGCAACCGGGTCCTGCCCCTCGGCGACGCCCCCCGGCCGCGTCCCGCCGTGCCGTCGATCTACGAGTGGCAGCAGAACCGGTCACCAAAGTGACCTCAAACCGTGGCCGACGTCCTTAGCCAAGTTTTGTCACGCCAGGGAGAATCGCGGGATAGTTGCCATCGGCGCCGGGCTTGATGGGCGGCTCCACGTCCCAACCATAACGCGGCAGGGCGTAGTTCAACTTCGACTGCATCACCTGGTCCCAGGTCATTCGCTGCCCCGTGCAGCAGACCATCTCGCCCTGGATCGAGAGCATGGAGCTGTGGCACATCGTCCGGCCGTCATTGACCGGCTTGCCGTCGCGGATCGCCTGGAACAACACCTTGTGCTCGTTGTCGTACATCGATACGGGGGTTTTCGGGGCATTGAACCGCCAGGGCTTCTCGCCCTCGATGTAGGGGCGGGCAGGCATGAACGCGCGGCCCTTGGTGCCCATGGCGATCACCGCGGCCTGGCCGTAGCAGCCGGAGATGTGGCGTCCATGAGCGAAGATCTGCTTCCCGCCGGGATACTCGTAGACGATGGCGTGATGGTCGAGTTCATCGCCATACTGGTTGGGATCGGTGCACACCTGGCGCCCGCCCAGGCCCCAGGCCGTGGCCGGCGCGATGTCGTCCAGCACCCACGACGCGTTGTCGATCTGATGGACCAGGTTCTGCACGGGATCGCTGCCGGAGAGCCAGTTGAAGTGGTACCAGTTCTGGAACTGGTATTGCATTTCGTTCCAGCCGGGCTGACGCGTGCGCAGGACGTAGGAGCCGCCCAGCCGCGTCGCTTGCACGGCCACCACGTCGCCGATCGCGCCATCGCGGATGCGTTGGATCGTTTCGCACACGCCCGCGTCGTAACGCCAGCAGAAGCCCGAGACGATGCTCAGGTTCTTCTTCCGGGCCTCTTCGCTGGCGGCCATGGCCAGCCGGACCCCCGCGGGGTCGACGGCCACCGGTTTTTCCACGAACACGTGCTTTCCGGCGTCGACCGCGGCCTTGAGAAACGCCGAATGGAAGTGCGACGTGCAGGCAATCACCACCACATCCACATCACTCTGGATCACCTTCTGGTATGCGTCGAAACCGACGAAGGCGTGCGCGTCGTCGACCAGGAACTGGTCGGGATACGCCTTCTTCAGTTGCAGCCGGGCGCTTTCGACCCGTTCCGCAAACACGTCGGCCATGGCCACCAGACGCACGTCCTTGCCGGCGTTCATGGCATTGGCCGCCGCCCCGCTTCCCCGGCCGCCGCAGCCGATCAGGCCGACCTTGATCACGCCGCTGCCGGCCGCATAGGCACCGCGGGCCAGCGACAGGACGCCGCAGCTCACCGTCCCCGCAACCGCGGTCTGCTCGAGGAACCGCCGTCGCGACACGCCTGAAGCCCCCGTCACGTTGCTGTCCGCTGCCATGAGGATCGCCTCCCAGGAAGAAAGGAATGGAATTCGCCGCTCATCAGATTACCCCTACCAATAACTCCTTGCGAGTCCGCCGTCAAGGGAATCTCCTCATTCGGCCCGCCCACTTTCGCGAACCGATTGCCAAGCCTCAGGGCGGATAGCGTCTATGCGATGCCTCCCGCCGTGGAACTCTCCAGAAAACCTCTGCGTGTTGATCGTGTCATCGCTTGCTACTCAAGACGACTTTTCGATCCGTAATCAGCGTCGGGCCGTCGTACGTCGGAATCTCTTTCACAACCATCTTCCCTTCAGCAACGCTCTTGCATGCATCGGGGATTTCGTGAATCCGCCCTGTAATCAAGTCGACCCAAACCGGGTCCGTAAACTTGCCGCTCTCCACGCGGATCGTCGCAGGCAAAGTATCGTTGGTGTCCAGGGGAAACGTCGTCCCGTTCCAGAAGACCAGGACATCGCTTCCCGCGTTCTCGTTGCGATAGGCAAACCAGGTGATCGGCTGCGCGCACTCGATCGTACAGGCGTAATCCTTTTGGCGGACCAGGTTGTTGTCGAAGACGGACACGACATTCTGCACGGCATAGTAGGCGATCTTGACCTTGGCGAGGTGCCGCTTGTCGTTGATTTTCAGCAAGCCCTTTCGGTTGATTTCCCGTCCCGTGTGGTCGAAATCGCAGATGGTGAATACCGACGAGATGCAGTCGTGCCCCAAATCGCCCAGCATCCGGCGGGTATTCCATTTCGCCTGGGTTAGTTCCGACCACTCGTGTCCGGACAGGGCAAACTTCGTTGCCTTTTCGGAGGGACAACCGTTTTCGCCCTGCCACATTTTCAGCCGCGGATCATACTTGCGGACGACCGCCCTCATCGCTTCGACGTTCTTGTACGCGTCGTCCGGGTTTTTCGTGTATCCGTGATAGATCACCCATTCAAACAGACTCAGCTTGCCCTGGTCGGCAATGACTTTGAGGCAATCCTCCAGATATTTGGGGTCAATCCGAGCCAGCGACAAGGCCCCGATTCTCGCATCCGGAATGATCCGCTTGACAATCTCCGCGGTCCGGATGTTGAAGTTGGCAATCATCGCAGGCGTTTTGCGCACTCCAATATCGGGCTCGTTCCACATGGCCCATTTCCGAACCTTGTTTTTGTACCGAGTCGCGAGTGCTTCCACCCAGCGGTCCCAGGCCGCCAGACCTGCCTCGGACGTCGGAAAGCCCGCGCCCAGGTCAGCCGTCCCGGCACCTTCGTAAATGGGATTGCCATAGTCGGTTTCCAGCCAGATTTCCAGCCCCTTGGAACGCGCGTCGTCGACAACGTAATCAAGCCAGGCGAAATCGTACGCGCCTTTGACCTTTTCCGTCTTGGCCCAGCCGCCCTGAAGCCGAATCGTCTTGATTCCCAGCGGAGCGACGTAATCCTTGTAGGTGTCCCAATAGATGTAATCGCGACAGAGCGTCTCGCAGCCCAAGGCCCAGTTCTGCCCGGCCTCGATCTGGCCAACGCCGCGGGGCTGAATGGTCCCCAGACACTTCCAGCCGGTTTTCAGCGTTGTCTGGACTCTGGAATCCGTCCGGTCGATCATCTGCGACCAGGCAGTTGAGCAGACCGCGATGAGCAGAAGGCCCATCAAGGCAAGAATCCTGCTTCGTTTCATAAAGGTCTCCTATCTTCTTTCCGGTGTCGCTAGGACTTGGCGTGTGCTCCCGGGCGGGCGCCGCGGCCGAACTGCAACCGCCATTCCATGGTAACAAAGGGCCCCGCGAGCTTCCAGTTAGCGAGGCGGTTCGCTACCATGGCAGGCGTGTGGCCGCTCGGGCCGGTCCGGGCGTGTCCTGACCGATCACTCCGCCGGGATGGAGCCGGAGACGCGATTCGACCGTCCGCTCGACGATTTTCGTCGCAATAGTTGACAACGCCACGCTTGGTTACGAAGATCAGGGATATCGACCTGCCGCGGCGGGGTCTCGATGGCCGTAACCAAGGTGCCCCGCCGCAAAACATCCGCCGTCATTCCAGCCAGGGAGAGAACCGTCATGATGCAAGAACCTTCATCGTCGCGTGCTCCGTCGCAACAACCGTCACGTCGGGATTTCCTGCGAACAGCCGGAAAGCTGGCCGCGGGTTCGGCGCTGGCAGGTCTTTCCATTCCCCACGTCCACGCCGCCGAGGACAATACGATCCGGCTGGCCCTGATCGGCTGCGGTGGCCGCGGCAGCGGCGCGGCGGTGAACGCCTTCGAGTCGCCCGCCGGCCCCGTGAAGCTAGTGGCGATGGCGGATCTGTTCGAAAAGCGGCTGGAGAACTCGCATCGGGCACTCAGCGCTCAGTATGCGGACAAGCTCGACGTGCCGCCCGATCGCCGGTTTATCGGCTTCGACGCCTACCGCAAGGCGATCGACTGCCTGAAGCCCGGCGACGTGGCATTGCTGACCGGCTATGCCGGCTTCCGCCCGCATCAACTGGAATATGCCGTGGAAAAGGGCGTCAACGTCTTCATGGAGAAGTCGTTTGCCGCCGATCCGCCGGGGGTGCGGCGCGTGATCAAGGCCGCCGAGGCCGCCGAGAAGAAGAATCTAAAAATCGCCGCGGGCCTGATGTGCCGGCACTCCCGCAACCGCCAGGAACTGATCAAGCGGATCCGCGACGGCCAACTCGGCGACATCCAACTCATCCGCGCCTACCGCATGGGAGCGGCCGGAGCGTTGGGACGCAAGCCGGCCGGCGAGAAGGAACTCTTCTGGCAGATCCGCAACTTCACCCAGTTCCTCTGGGTCGCCGGCGGCCTGTTCGCCGAGATGGACATTCACCAGATCGACGAAATCTGCTGGATCAAGGACGCCTGGCCGGTCTCCGCGCACGGCATTGGCGGACGGGCGGCCAATAACGTCGATCGCGGCCAGAACCTCGACTCGTTTTCCATCGAGTGGACGTTCCCCGATGGAACCAAGGCCTACGACGTGGTCCGCTACATCCCCAAGTGCTACGAGGAATTCAACACCTTCATCCACGGCACCCGCTGCGCAGCGCAGTTCTCCGGCAATATTCACGCCGGCACCTGTCACATCTACAAGGATCAGCGTTGCACGCCGGTCAAAGTCACCGCCCGGTACGACCGAGCCTCCTGGCAGTACAAGTATTCCCAAGAGCCGCGAGCCCGCAAGGACAACATCACCTGGCAGGCTCCGCCGGAGCAGATCACGCCCTGGCAGGCCGAGTGGGACGTCCTGTTGGATGCGATCCGCCACGACCGGCCGCACAACGAAGCCAAGCGAGCCGCCTATACGAACCTGGCCGACATCATGGGCCGCGCCGCCGTGCATTCCGGCAAGATCATCACCTGGGACCAGGCGATGGCCTCCAACTTCGAGTTCTGCCCAGGCATCGACCGCATGACCGAGGACACCCCGCCTCCGGTCCAGCCCGACGCCGATGGCCGCTATCCGGTGCCGGTCCCCGGCATCTGGTCGGAGATTTAGACCATCGCGAGGTGTGGACGCAAACGAATAAAGACCTCAACCAGGGCTCAAACCCTCGGACGATCGGGGGTTTGAGCTGAGGATCCATTTCACGAACGAAGTTTCACAAACAAGATCGGTAGCACCGCCGAGGAAGGATGGGAACACTAATCTTCACTAATCCACACTAATACGGACAATTAGTGTTGATTAGTGAAGATTAGTGTTCCGGACTCTCTTGGGCAACCTTGGAGGTCAATTGCCGATTTTGTCTCTCAAGTCCGATCAGAAAGAGTTCTATCCATGAGTAAGCATATCTTCCTCCCCGCGGCCGCATTGGTTGTTCTTAGCACGCTGGCCGTCGAGGCGGTCGCACAGAGCGAGCATGCACGGAAGATCGCCGCGTCGTTTGCCGGGACCGAGTATGACAACTACGCGACGGACATCCTCGTCGGCAAGCCCGACTACGTCGTCTTCACTCCGAAGCTGAAAAGGGAAATCGTCGGCGATCGGTACAACGATCACTTCCAGGTATTCGACAAGCCCGACGGGACCCTGTTTGCCGTCTGGACGCAGGCCCACAAGGAAGCCGACGTCGATCAGCATATCTGCTTTTCCAAGAGCAAGGACAAGGGCCTGACCTGGACGACGCCGGTCGTTTTGGCCGGCTCGGCCAACAACGTCAATCCCCAGCTACTGGCCAGCTGGCAGCAGCCGATGGTCAGCAAGTCCGGGCGGATCTACGTGCTCTGGAATCAGCAGACGACAAGCCGCGGCCCCCACTGCGGGCAGATGTTCGGCAAATACTCCGACAACGACGGCGAAACCTGGTCGGCTCCGAAAATGGTTCCCATGAAACGCATGGACAAGGACCCGGCCGACCCGACCATCCCGCCGAGCTGGTGCAACTGGCAGCGCCCGCTGCGGCTGGGCGAGGGCGGCAAGTATCTCGTCGGCGTGTCCCGCCATGGACGTGCGCCCAACGAGGAACGCGGCAGCTGCACGGTGGAGTTCCTCCAGTTCGACAATATCGACGACAATCCGGAGGTCGAGAAAATCAAGCTCAGCTGGTTCGCCAGCAACGACAGGGTCCTGCGCGTCGAGCACGAGAAGTTCGGCTCGTGCTGCGAGGAGGCGGGGATCGTCAAGCTGCCCGACGGCCGGCTGTTCGCGCTGACCCGCACCGGCGCGGGCCACCCGTTCTGGTCGCAGAGCCGGGACTGCGGCAAGACCTGGTCGCAGCCCAAACCGCTTCTGGATCGCGACGGCGGCAAGCCGTATCTGCATCCGCGTTCGCCTTGCCCGATCTACGACTGGAAAGGCTGCGCGGCGGGAAGCGGCTACTATTTCGCCTTCGTCCACAACACGTTCGATTTCAACGGGAAGAACGAATACCAGAATCGCGGCCCGCTCTACTTGATCGCGGGAACGTTCCAGAAGGACGCCGATCAGCCGATCTGGTTTGCCCCCATGAAGATGTTCATCGACCGACCGGGCGGAAACTCGTTCTATACGAGCATGACGGTCGTCGACGGCAAATGCGTGTTGTGGTTCAACGACAAGAAGTTCTATCTGCTCGGCCGGATCATCGACGATTCCTGGTTCGCCGACGCCCCGGCCATGAGCAAATAGCCGGCTTGAATCACGCAAAGGGCTCACGAGTCTTGGCAAACAAGATCGGTAGTCAAGTAGGGCGGTGCCGAGCTTGCGAGGCCCGCCGCAGCACTGCCACGGATCCGGCGGGCCTCGCAAGCTCGGCACCG
>JBDKTH010001358.1:0-5671 GCA_039680305.1 Thermoguttaceae bacterium
AGAGGAGAAGAAGACCGTCACCGCCTCGCTCCCCGATATCCCCGAGTGGGAAGAACGCGACAAACTGACCAAGGAAAAAGAAGTCCTCGGCTTCTATCTGACCAGCCATCCGCTGGCGCAGCACGCCAAGACCCTGCAGACGTTTTGCTCGCACACCAGCAAGGAAGCTGCGGCACTGTCGCATCGGACCCCCGCCATGCTGGGCGGAATGCTGGCGGCGATCAAGATCGCGCACACGAAGAATCCCCAGCCGGGCAAGCCGTCGAAGTATGCAATGTTCGACCTGGAAGACACCGAAGGGATCATGCGCTGCATCCTCTGGCCAGAGCCGTACGTCCACTACGGCGAGTTGGTCCAGCCCGATGCGCTCCTCGTCGTGCTCGGCAAGATTGACAAGCGACCCGGCAGCGAGGACGCGAATTTCATTGTCGACGAGTTGATCCCCCTGGACGAAGTCGAGGCCCGCTATACCAGGGGCATGATGATCCGGCTTTCCGAACAGACCCACGGGGTCCGCGGGTTGGAACAGCTGTATGAAATCCTCCGCGGCTATCCGGGCAACTGCGAGCTGAAGCTGCTCGTCGGTCTGAACGACGGGCGCCGCGTACAGATGGACTGCGAGGGGGTGCGGGTGGAACTCAACTCGGAGATGCGTACCCGGGTCGACGAGCTCCTTGGGTCCGGCAACGTCCGGCTGATCCCCGCCCCGCACCCCAAGAGCAATGGCAATGGGAACGGCCACGGCAAGGGCAACGGCTATGCACGCCGCTCGCAGGGGGCATAGCCTACCGCGGTGCGTAGCGGGGGAACATTCGCGATTCTGCACGATCCGCCAAACGGATGATCGCTAATTCGTGTCTAACCCACGAGTTACCGCAGTTGCTCCTCCTCCCCCCTGATCCGGGAAGGAGGGGCAAATTGGCCCGCCAAAGCCCCCGTTTGTCTGCCGGGGCTGCCAATTTGCGGGGAATTCCTTGCTTTGCGCAAATTACCCAATTAAGATCGATAACGTGGCCTCCATGCTCCGCGCACGCGGTGCTTCACGTCTTAACTTCGGGACTTTGTCGGGCCAATTTCACGCCCCGTGCCATGGCTGGGGCGGATCAGACAGCTTCGTCGAAAGGGAGAACTTGCTCATGCGCAGGCAAGCGGTTGGTTTCCGGAAAACGCTTCTGGGAGCGGCGATTGGGGTCATGCTGTCGGGGCTCTTGGTGGGTCAGGCCATTGCCCAGAATAACGGCGGCAATAACGGCGGCAATAACGGTGGCAATAACGGCGGCAATAACGGCGACGACAACGGCAACTCCAACCTTCAGTCGGGGATCGCCGTCGACGCCCAAGGCGTGCTCCGCCGACTGGTTGGCCGCGATCCGACGGGGATGTTGTCCCGGGAACGGGTGGCCGCCGCACGGGCCTCGTTGCCGCGGGATCTATGCACGTTCAACGCGATGCGCAAGGTCTCCCTGACGCGGCTGGAAAAGGCCCTCCAGAACAGCAACGGCGCATTAAGCGACGAGATGCGCTATCTGGCCGGGCTGCTTCGCGTGCAATACGTCTTCTTCTACCCGGAAACCAAAGACATCGTCTTGGCTGGACCGGCCGAAGGCTGGGTGAATCTCTCGGGTCAGGTCGTGGGGATGACCACGTTCCGGCCGACACTGCAGTTGCAGGACCTGGTGGTGGCCCTGCGGGCGTTCCCGCCCGATCGGGAAGGCCAGTCGTTGATCGGCTGCTCGATTGATCCCACGCCCGAAGGCTTGGCGTCGATGCAGCAATTCCTGCGGAGTTTCGGTTCGTCGGCCGTGCCCGGCCAGACGGAAACCATCGTGGCCAATCTGCGAAACAGCCTGGGCCTGCAGGCGATCACCGTGGATGGCGTATCGGCCAAAACCCACTTTGCCCAGGTCATGGTCGAGGCCGACTATCGGATGAAGTTGATCGGCATCGGGCTGGAGCGTCCGCCGGTGAAGATGGTCAGCTTTGTCGACAAGGTCAATGCGGCCGCCGTCACCCGCAACGCCCTGTTCCGTTGGTACTTCGTGCCCGACTATCAGTGCGTGCGGGTCAGCAAAGACGGGATGGCCATGGAACTGGTCGGCGACGGGGTTAAACTGGTCGGCGAAGACGAACTGGTTACGACCCAAGGCGGTCGGAGGGGGGTTGGCAAGGCGAGCCAGGCGAGCCAAGCCTTCTGCACGAGTTTCACTCAGAAGTACTCGCAGTTGGCTGAGCGGGCGCCGGTTTACGCCCAGTTGCGCAACGTGATCGATCTGTCCGTGGCGGCTGCGTTTATCCAGAGCCAACACTACTACGACAAGGCCGGCTGGAAGATGGAAATCTTCGGCAGCGAGAAAGCCCTGGCCGTGGAAACGTACAATGCGCCGAAGCAGGTGGAATCGGCGGTGGCCGCCATCTGGAAGGGGAACCGGCTGATGACCCCGATCGGCGGTGGAGTGCACATCGAGCCCACCGAGGCCCTGAAGACCGGAAACCTCCTGCAGGACGAAGACGGCAAGGTGGCCAAAGCCCATCACGAGAACTCGGTCAACGTGCCCGAAGACCGCTGGTGGTGGGACTGAGTCGCCCGGCGAACATCTTTCGCCACACGTAGCGTTGAATGCGAATCCCTTCGGGGCAGCAGTTGATTCTGCTGCCCCGTTCTATTGATAGACGTGGCCCTGGCCGCCCTCTCTTGCGGCAGCCCGCAGCGAATGTGCCTGGACGAGCAGCCGGGGGGGGGCTGGAAACCCCGGGGAACGTCGCTATAATCGCCAGCGCGTTGCGCTCACGGCGATTTACGAGCCGATCGCGGTGGGGCGGCTCTCATCAACGGTCCTTACTCGTGCGGAGGAGGCGGGTATGCGCTCGATTCACGTACGTGCGGCATGGGTTCTTGGTGTTAGCGCGGTCGTTTGGGCAAACCAACTTTGGGGGGGGCCGGCGCGGGCCGATGAGCAGACTCCAGCCAAAGCGGCGGCGGCCAAAGCGGCGGCCAAGCCCGGAGAGGAAAAGAAGAAGTTCCCCGAGTGGGACAAGGTGGTCGAAGGCGCCAAACGGATGGAGGGGCTGTTCCCGTTGTACTACAACGAAAAGGAACAGAAGCTCTTCCTGGAGTTCAAGAAGGACCAGTACGACAAGGAGATGATCCTGCCGATCGCCATCGCCCGCGGCGCTGGGCTTTGGTTTCTCGGCGGCGAGACGCTCAATTTCGGCGACCAGTGGGTGATCAGCTTCCGCCGCGCCGGAGACCGGCTCCTGGTGATCCGCCATAATGTGCGGTTCAAGGCTGACAAAGACTCCCCGCAGGCCGACGCCGTGAAGACGACGTACACCGACAGTGTCCTCAAGGCCCTGCCGATCAAGAGCGAGAAGAACGACGGTCAGTTGGTGCTCGTCGACCTGGCCGATCTGTTCATCGGCGACCTGGCCGGAATTGGCATCGCGCCTGACCCGACCCGCAGCACTTGGGCCAAGGTCAAGGTCTTTCCGAAAAACGTGGAGATCGAGGTCAGCGCCGTGTTCACCTTGGCCATGACCCGGGTCGTGCGTTCCCTCGGCGGCGGCGATTCGGTGCCGGATCCTCGCGGCATGCAGGTCGTGATCCACTACGGCCTGTCGATGTTGCCGACCTCCAGCTACAAGACTCGCCTGGCGGACGACCGGGTGGGGCACTTCCTGAGCACGGTCAAGGATTTCAGCAAGGATGTTCACCAGACCCCGAACGTGCGGTACGTGACCCGCTGGAACCTGGAGAAAGAGAAGGCCAAGGCCGACAAGTCGCCGCCGAAGCAGCCGATCATCTTCTGGATCGAGCGTTCCGTGCCGCGGGAGTATCGGCAGTACGTGCGGGACGGTCTCCTGGAATGGAACAAGACCTTCGAGAAGGCCGGCTTTATCGACGCAATTCAGGTCCGCGACCAACAGGCCGACGACGATTTCGACCCGGAGGACATCCGCTACAACACGTTCCGCTGGATCACCACGTCGGCCGGCTTCGCCATGGGGCCGTCGCGCACCAATCCGCGCACCGGCGAGATCCTCGACGCCGACATCATCTTCGACGAAGGCATGATTCGCTACTGGCGTCAGGAGTACCTCCAGACCGCGGGGATCCCTGCCGGGTTGGAGCTGTTGTTCAGCGGCCAGCGGCAGGCCTTCTTCAAGCTCTTTGCCGCCGATCTGCCGCTGTTGGCGGCGATGCCGCCGGCGCAGGAGCGGCTGCTTGAGCAGTATCTCCAGGAATACGCGAAGGGAACTCCGGACCTGCCCCGTTCGCGTCTGGACTGGGCCTACGGGATGGGCCCCACGGCCTGTCCGCAGTGCCAGATGGGGCCAGGGATGCAGCGGCAACTGGATCTGCTGGCCTCGGTCTTGGCGGCCAAGGGCGAACTGGAGCCTGGCGGCAAGGTGCCCGAGAAGTTCATCGGCCAGGCGATCAAGTACGTGACGATGCACGAGGTGGGGCATACGCTCGGGCTGCGGCACAACTTCAAGGCCAGTTCGGCGTACACCCTGGCCCAGGCGAACAATCCCGAGTTCACCCGCGACAAAGGCAACTCGGCGTCGATCATGGACTACCTGCCCGCCAACATCGCCCCCAAGGGCGAGAAGCAGGGCGACTACTTCACCCCGACGATCGGCCCCTATGACTACTGGGCGATCGAGTACGCCTACAAACCGGTCGAGGGCGACGAGGCCGCGGAACTGACCAAGATCGCCGCGAAGGCCCCCACCCCCGAGTTGACGTACGGGACCGACGAAGACATGTTCCTGAACCCGGACCCGCGAATCAACACGTACGATCTCGGCGATCCTTTGGAATATGCCGTCAATCGGCTCAAGCTGGCCCAGGCCAGCCTCGACGACCTGCAGAACCGCGTTGTCAGCAAGGGCGAAGGTTGGCAGCGTGCCCGGATTGCCTTCCTGCAGTTGATCCGGGAGAAGGCCATGGCGGCCAGTCTCTGCTTGCGCTACGCGGGCGGCGAGTATACGACGCGTGACCACCGCGACGACCCCAACGGCCGGCCTCCGATGAAGCCCATCGAGATTGCCAAACAACGCGAAGCAATCCGCATCCTCAAGGAAGAGATCCTCTCGGCCAAGGCGTTCCAGTTCAAGCCCGAACTGCTCCGTCATCTGGCGCCGGAGCATTGGCGGGAGGACATGTCCATGTCGGGCAGCTATCAGTACCCGGTGCTCAAGGTCGCCTCGTCGATCCAGTGGATGGTTCTGACGCAGGCACTCGACGGCGAGGCACTCGCCACGCTCCAGGAAATTGCGCAACACGCAGACCCCGGCCAGGAAACGCTCCAGATCGCCGAGGTGTTCGATGCGACGACCGCCGGCACGTGGGGCGAGCTACCCACCACGGACGCCGAGTTGGGCAAGCTAGCCCAGATAGACGTGCCAACGCTCCGCCGCAATCTTCAACGCGAGCATGTGCGGATCCTGACAGGGATGATCCTTGGACCAAAGCCGGGACCGATGACTCTGCAACGGCTGATCTTCCAGGGCGACGACCGGTCCGTCCCGCCCGATGCACGTAGCCTCGCCCGGCAACACCTGCGTCAGGTCTCCCAGCGAGTCGAGCGGGTGCTCGGCGCCAAGACGGTGAAGCTGGACAGCGAAACGCGGGCGCATCTGGAGGAGACTCGCGACCAGATCGACAAAG
>JBDKTH010000535.1:0-4500 GCA_039680305.1 Thermoguttaceae bacterium
GCGCTCGATAGACGTCGTTGCCCTCCAACTCCAGCAACATCGAAACCCCCAACACCGCGCCACCTTGGGCACCAGGCTTGGTGGCGATGTACGCATCATTGCCCGCCAGGTCAATCACGACGAGCACGGGCCGCTCGGGTGAGACCGTGCCCTCCGGGTACTCATCGCCGCCGCCCAGGTCGATGACCGCGCAGATCCCGGGCATCTTGTCCAATTCGTACACGTTCTTGCCCTTGCCGCCGATCAGGATGTCGCCAGCTGACGTGGCGACCCGCTGCGCAACGGTCCCGGTAACTCCTTCGACGGCGATGTTGCCATCGTTGGGTAAGCTGCGGAGTTGCTCCAATAATCGGGCATCAGCCAAAGGCGCAAGGGCGAGGGCCGCAGAGTACACGGTGGATCGGTCCGTTTTTTCCCGGAGGTCCAACTGACGGCGTCCACTCACGCGATCTTCCAGGGTGTGCCCGTGGACATTCTGTTCGGTGAGCACACGGTAGAGCCCTTGCTGCAATTCACTGTGTTCGGCGGGCGTAAGCGGCGCAAGAGCGGCCAGAGATGCCACCCTTGCCTCGGTCACCGCCTGCTTGACCACATCCAAGGCGTCTTTGGGCGATGCGGCTTGCGTCGACGAACGCCCCTGCGTCATCTTCAGGCCCAACTTTTGAGCAGCCATCTCCAGGGCTTGTTCCACACCGGAGTGATCGCTCAGGGCAGCTTGATGCAACTCCCGTGTGAACTGCTCGCCCTCCGTCATGGCCTTGAGCGGCTCACGATACAACTTTTCGTACCAGCCCAGTCGGCAGTTGCCGGAAAGCTCGGACCAACCAGCTCTACCGGCCGTGCTATCAAGCATCCGGCCCGCATAGCTGACAAACTGTGCAAAGTTGGGCTCGCTTCCGCGTTGTTTCAGCCCTTCCGTGATCTCGTTTTCCACGAGGCCGATCATTGCTGCGGAGAGAGAGTAGTCAGCCGGCGGTACGATGGGAGGATTCGCAGTCGAAACGCCATCGTCAGCGCCAAACAGCCTCTCCAAGCCAACTGGCCAGCCAATCGCGGCCAAGAGGATAACCACCACACCCCATAATCTGGTTCGCACTCGCATCGCGTCCTTCATGGTTCACCTCATCCTTCGGGGCCAACTCTTCTTGCAGTCGTTGAGGTTCTAGCAACAGGGTCCATGGTTCGTTCCGCCGCCTACGGACGAGATGTGCTGCTCGTCGCACAAAGCAGTCCTTAATCGTTCGGCTCCAACAGGGGCTTCCACCAACCACGGGATAATTGTCGCTCGTGAGGCAAGTCGGTCTGTCACCTCACGGAGGTAGGGCGATTCGTGCTGCTTGCGGGCCAAGAGGACCGGATCATGGATGGTCAGTGGCGAGAGGCTCTGATTGATGACCCATGCAAAAGGACGGATACCGGCCCGCAAGAGGTCTTGCTGGAGCTTGGCCGCCTCATGGACGGGAGTGGCCTCGGGGAGCGTTACGATCAGCACGCGAGTGAACTGTGGATCACGCAGACGCGGCAGCAGCTCGCGGACGGCAATCGGCATCTCGGTCGCCTGCCGCGATAGCTCCCGATGGTATGCCAGTGCGGCATCGAGCAAGAGAATCGTATGTCCAGTGGGAGCCGTGTCAAGCACCACGTAGCCCTCCTTTCCTGCGTCCACCGCATGGGCAAAAGCCCGGAAGACCGCGATTTCTTCGGTACACGGCGAACGCAGGTCTTCTTCCAGCAGTGCCCGCCCTTGCGCATTGAGGTCGACTCCGGCCGTGGTCATGACCTCGTCGCGATAGGCATCGGTTTCCGCCTTGGGATCGATGCGGCTGACGGTCAGATTGGCCAGGTCACCGTCCACGACGTTGTGGACATGGGCCGCGGGGTCCGTGGTCGTCAGGTGAACCCGATGGCCACGTCGGGCCAGTTCGACCGCAACCGCCGCAGCTACCGTGGTCTTCCCTACGCCTCCCTTGCCCATTGCCAAGATCACCCCTCTGCCCGGCAGGGCAATTTCATCCACCACTTCCATCAAGGTGCTCGGCAACGATGCGGCCGTGTGGTCCGACTTCGGCTCCGGTGAAACCATGCCACCATCTGCCTGGAAAAGACCTCGCAGGGCTGCTATCCACAGGAGATTCTGGGGAGCCAATGCCAGCTCGGTGCGTGGTCACACCGCGAGAGGCTCGGGGAGAACCGACAGGGCATCTCGACAACGGCGTTCCATTGCCGTCGCGACCGGGTCATCGACGGCCAACGCATGGAAAATGCCATTGACAACCAAGTGTTGGTTGCCCATCCCCAACGAGGCCAGTTCTCGGCTGCATCTGGCCGCTTCGGCCAAGGCAGATGAATCGGGACGGCTGACGAGGATCAGCGTTGTCAATGCCGTGTCGGACAGGGCCGCAACGGTCGCTCTGTACAACTCGCGTTGCCGCTGCAGCCCCGCAAGCGGCCCCAAACAAGAGGTGCCCGTGGTATTGGCCTCCATGAATCCGGTCCAGGCCGACGGGAGCGAGAGCAATCGCAGCGTGTGTCCGGTGGGAGCCGTATCGAAAACCACATGATCGAAACCCGCGGTGGTATCCGGATCGCCCAGGAGCCGAGAGAACTCGTCAAAGGCGGCGATTTCGACCGTGCAAGAACCGGAAAGCTGCTCCTCCATGCTGGCCACCGCAGCCGCGGGCA
This sequence comes from Thermoguttaceae bacterium, assembly GCA_039680305.1. Taxonomy (GTDB): domain Bacteria; phylum Planctomycetota; class Planctomycetia; order Pirellulales; family Thermoguttaceae; genus JBDKTH01. The sequence continues at coordinate 2,683 of JBDKTH010000535.1, forward strand.
GTATGCCACGGTAGGGGCCGACAACTCGCTCGCGATACTCTCGGGCAGCTTCCTCGGGATCGACATTGAGGGCCAATAGCCCAGGAACCGCGGGCACGGGCGTGGGGCGGTTGCTCAACGCGACGCCAAGTACCTCGTCCAGATTGGAGGCCGGATCGGTGCTCACCAAGAGCACCCGAGCCCCACGGTCGGCCAAGGCGATGGCCGTGGCACAGGCCAGCGTGGTCTTTCCCACGCCCCCCTTGCCCGTGAAGAACAGGTTCCGAGCCGCTCTTTCCAAATACTCCATGAGGACATCCTTTTCCGCACTCGCAGCCGAGTAAAGCCAGGAACGCCAAGACCAGCGAGGCTCCGATTCAATGGCGTGGCCTACCCACAACAACCGCTCCTCCCACATCCACCGTTTCCAGTGCTTCTCCTGCGCGGGACTATCAGACGAAGGGGAGAAGGAGCCTCACGCCCCATCTGGGCCGACTGCGGTGACGCAGTACCCACGAAGGCCGCCAATTCTTCTCTTGATGGATAGACACTCCGACTTACCGCCCGGCCATCGACGAGGATCAAGGGAAGGCACAACGGCCCGATCTCTTCAAGCGTCTGCTGAACAACCGGGTTATTGGCGAATGCACCGGGTTCGTGAGCGAGATTAAACCGATGGATCGTCACGCCTTGCCCCTTGAGCCATTCCAGGTCCGCCGCGAACCGTGTCAGCGTGGGATTCACTTTCGGGCCACAAATACCGGTCGAGCAACACATCGGAGGATCGAAAACTTGAAGAACTGCCACTGAGCTGTCTCCTTGAAGCACCGACTGTCTCTTCTTTCCTGCCCGAGCGGGAACCTTCGTCAATTCATCACACCCCAACCACAGTAAGTCGCCATCCGGTCCAGCAGGATTATATGCGGCTAGGCAAATGTATAGCGTATATTCGGGCGTGCGTATATAGCCGCTTAAAGTTTTTCGTCGCACCGCTACGTTCGACGAGGGTCAGAGAGCCGTGCAAGACCGCTGTAGCCAGGCAAACAGCAAGGAAACCTGACGCGGTCCAGGCCACCGTACCGGGCGGAGAGTACTGCTACTGGCTGAAAATGGGACTAGTGGTGGGACCGGGCGCAGAGGTTCGCGGCCCGGACTGCATGTCAAGGGAGGTTCCGCCACAAGAATTGCGGCCGGGACCGCAGCCACAGGGCGGCAATCGGGGAACAGTGGCCGTCAGACCTATGGATTGGACACTGACGGAGGCGGGCCTACCTCATCGTGAGCGGAGGACGGTGTTGTTCCAGTCGCCGTATTGCGTCAGAGACGGTTTCAATCAGGCCGACAAACGGAGGCATGGGTAGCAAGTGTCGCATTAGACGTCGGCCCGACGAGTCGCCTCACAGCATTCGTCCCCCGTATATGCAGAGTGTCAACAGTTCTCGTAGCTCTACGGCTGCGCCGCTCCCTACCGTTTCTGTCCGAGTCGCTCAGCGCCGCAGTCACTATATTCCCCAAGGCAGATACTCGGTTAAGATTCGGCTGCCCGCATATAGCAACTTGAGCCTTTCCCCAAGCGGTGGCCACTCCGCGGTTTAGTGCCGCTCCCCGGCCCGTGACGTTCGCGTGAAAATAGCGAAACCAGGCGGAACAGCGAAGATGCGACTGAGGGCGGCGATGACGCGAGATTGCCGAACCGGAAACGTCGCTAGTCCAATCCGCATCGTCGCGATTCATAGACGTTGATCTTGCCTCACCGATGCGACATCGGGGTTAACCGTCATTGGAGAAGGGACTCGGGCAGCGTCTCCACAAAAGCCCGAATCTCATCCCGCACGCGCC
>JBDKTH010001206.1:0-2291 GCA_039680305.1 Thermoguttaceae bacterium
GGCTTCGGAGCCGACCATCACGGAAGCACCCCAGGCGGAATCCTCGGTCGCCGCGGAGCCGCTGGCATTCACCGAGCCGCCGGTTGAATTGCCGGCTATCGAGATTCCCGACGAACCGCCGGCCGCGGAGGTGTCCGCTGAGTCCGCTGAGTCCGCGGAGGAGCCGGGCGAGCCGTTGTTGGCCGAGCCTGAGCCGGCCACGCAGCCTGAGGGCAGCGAGACGTCCACCTCTGAAGTGGCGGAAGAGACGCTAGCATCGCAAGCAGAGGGCGAGGCCGCCGCGAAGAAGTCGCGTTGGTGGCCGTTTGGCCGGGGCAAGAATAAGGCCAAGGAGGAGGCGGACACGGCGGCGAGGCCGACTGCTCCTGCCGAGCCGCCCTCGCCGCCCAGCTTTGAGCCGGCCCCCGATTTTTTAGCCGTTTCCGATAGCCCGCAGACGCAGCCCGACGCCCCGCCGTTGCCTGACGAGGGACCGTCGACGGACGATGACGCCCTGAATCAATTCTTCAAAGGGCTCAAGTAAGGACCCGGAGGGGAAGGGGCACGGGGCATGCTGCTATTCAAGAAGAAGTTTCTGCCGGCGATCCGTCAGGGAGAAAAGACGCAGACGATCCGCCTCTGGAAGTGGCCGCGGATGCGCTGCGGCCAGCAGAGCTACATCCCCGGGGCCGGCTACATCCAGATCACCGCCGTGGACGAAGTCCAACTCGACGAACTCACCGATGCCGACGCTCGGCCCGATGGATTCGCCACGGCCGATGCGTTGCGTGCGGAAATCGCTCAGCTCTATCCCCAGCAACTGGCCGACGGCTACCGCGCCTATCGCATTGGTTTCGTGTTGCTTCCGCCGGAAGAGCAGCGGCGACGCATCGAGGAAAGGCGACAAAAACGATAGCGGCGGAGTGCTCCGGTCGCAAGTCGACGGTGTGTCACTGCTTGCCCTCCAGGCAAGCAGTGGCACACGGTTGTCTATCTGAGGAGCAGTAAACCGTGCGTGACTATAGCGGAAGCACCTTCTCGACCCAGGGTAGAATCTCCACGACCGCCCGGCCGACGGTGGCCAGCGCCTGGGTCACCGATTGGGGGTCACGCGAGATAACCAGCACCAGCCCCAGGCTAAGCAGTAGCCCCGCGCTGAACAGGCTGATCGCCCGGGAATTGCGGGGGACCTCCATCTCGCCGAGCGCGCCTCGGAGGGCCAGTTCCAGTTTGCGCCACCCCGGATGGTTTTGCTTGGACCCGATGGCCAGTAGCGAGACGTTGCGCATCGGACTGGGGCCTTCTAATTGCAGCTGAACGCCCAGGCTGGGCAAGAACAGGCTGTCGCCGGCCCAGCGGGCTTCGGCGTCCAACTCGTGGACCAGGTCGGCCAGGACCGGTCGCAGCTCATCGGGCGAGATGTTGTAAATCACCAGACGCGGCCGCTCGACGAGCAGTGTCAGCACCAGACAGAGGACGTACAGCGAGATCACAAGGACCCAGATGTACGGCCCAAATGCGATCAAGGCTGGCACGGGCACAAACAGCTCCATCGGCCCAACCAGCACGAGGCCCGAGACCGCCAGGCCCAGGGCAGCCGCATCGCGGGTCCCCGAGACCAGAAATGGGCGACGGAAGCTGTTGAGCATGGCCACCAGCAGCAGATACACCGCCACTGGCCCCAAGGCCAAGCACAAACGGAATGGGTCAATCAAGAACAACTCCCCGCACGAGAATTCGCAACGCCCCACCTTCACTGCTAGCAGCCGTCCGCCACGCTCGCGGCATTGTAGCCACCCGCCCCGATTCGGTCAACGAGAAGAGAGAACCCGGGAAAGGGGGGAAGGCAAGGACGGCAAATTGAAAATTGAAAATTGAGAATTGAAAAATGCAAATTGGGGGGAGGGGGAACGGCCGTGTGCGTTTCTGTCCAATTGCGGCACACAATCCGCCGCTCACCGCTCTATACCCTTGACCGCCTCGTCTTCTTCAATCTGCATTTTCCAATTTGCATTTTTCAATTTTCAATTTTCAATTTTCAATCCTCTTCTTCTTCGTGGCGGCTCTTCCCGTTCGACAGCGTCTTCTGCACCCGGCGGAGTTCGGCTTGGAGCCGGGCTTGCTCGACCAGGTAGCCGTCGCGCAGCCGACGGTAATAGAATCGCGTGGCGATCAGGTCGGCCAGCGCCAGCAGGCCCATCCAGAGGACCAGCAGCACCACCACGCCCCAGAAGATCAGAGGAGCCACCTGGGGAAAAGGCGGGGAGGTGATCCATTGGCCCAGGAGAATCGCCACAGCCAGAAGCCCCAGC
>JBDKTH010000114.1:0-7227 GCA_039680305.1 Thermoguttaceae bacterium
TTTTGTCCTCCGGCAATGAGATATACACGACGCTGCGAGGAAGTCAAAACGGGGCTTGAAAAAATCTCGGCGCCCTGTTATGTGCAACATGGCAAGTCCAAGAGACACAACCGCATGCGACGCGAAAAAAACTTTGCTGCCTCGCGAAAACACGCCAACGCACGGTCTCGTTGACGTGCAGAAGTCGCCGATTTGCCGCAGATTACCGCCCCGGCAAGGCTTCGCTTGCCCGCATAGTCTACGCCAGCGTCTTATGGAACCGCCGTGTTGCCAGAAAGAGGACCACCACGCCCATCGCGGCCAATGCGGCCAATTGCGGCCAGAGCACGTCGACATTGACGCCCTTCAAGAAGATCCCGCGGATGATCACCAGGAAGTAACGCATCGGGTTGAGGAGCGTCAGCCACTGGATCGCCTGGGGCATGTTGGCGATCGGAAAGGCGAAGCCCGAGAGGAGCATCGCCGGGAAGAAGAAAAAGAACGTGCTCATCATCGCCTGCTGCTGGGTCTGGCTGATCGTGGAAAGCAGCAGGCCCATCCCCAGCGTGGTCATCAGGTAGAACGTCGTCGCAACGAACAGAAGCGGCAGACTTCCCCGAATCGGCACCTCGAACCAGAAGACGCCGATGAGCGTCACCAGAAAGACGTCGATATAGCCGATCAGGGCAAACGGGAGGGTTTTGCCGATGATAAACTCGCTGGGCGTGATCGGCGTGACCATGATCTGCTCCATGGTGCCGATCTCCTTCTCGCGAACCACGGCCATGCTGGTCAACAGCAGGGTCACCAGGGTGACCACGATCACGATCACCCCAGGGACGAAGTAGTTGCGGCTTTCCAGGTTTTCGTTGAACCACGCCCGGGTGCGCAGCTGGACCTGGCCCGGCTGGCGGGCCGCGCCGAGCGAGCGGGAGTAGCGTTCCAGTTGCACCTGGCGGGAGTATTGGCTCGTGATCCGGTTGGCGTAGCTCAGTACGATCCCGGCCGTATTCGAATCCGTCCCGTCGACGATCACCTGGACCTGGGCGGTGTGCCCGGCGTGAAGCTCTTCGGCAAACCCCTTCTGGAAGTGCAAGACCATCATCGCCCGGCCGTGATCGATGTAATCGCGCATCTCCCGGTCGTTCCGGATCACGCCGACCAGATCGAAGTATTCCGACTGGAGAAAGCGATCCGTCAGTTCTCGGCTGACGATGCTGTTGTCGAGGTCGTAGATCGCCGTCGGCACGTGGCGCACGTCCATCGTGACCGCGTAGCCGATCACCAGCACCTGGAAGGCGGGGATGATGAAGATCACCGCGCGCATCCGCGGGTCGCGGATCACTTGGATGAACTCCTTGATGAGCATTTGCCGGAGGCGTGGGAACATGGCTACACCAGTTTCTTCTTGAAGCGAGCCACGGCCAACAGCATGGCCACCGCGCCGAACGCCGTGAGCAGCAACACCTCCCCGCCAAGAATCTCCAGGCCGACCCCCTTCAGGTAGATTCCGCCGAGGATTTTAACGAAATAGCGGGCGGGGATCACGTAAGTCACCAGTTGGATCACCTTGGGCATGTTGGAGATCGCAAAGATGAACCCGGAGAGCAGGAACGCCGGCAGGAAGGTCAGCACCATCGCCATCTGGCTGGCCAGCAATTGGCTCTTCGTGAGCACGCTGATCAAGACGCCAAGCGAGAGAACCCCCGCCAGATAGATCGCCGCCGTGCCGAATAGCAGAGCCACGTTCCCTCGCAGTGGGACCTGGAAGAGGAATTGTCCCATCAACACCGCCAGGAGCATGTCGAACATGCCGATGACGAAATAGGGAATAATCTTGCCCAGGATCAGTTCCGACTCTTTGACCGGCGTCGAGATCAGCTGCTCCATCGTCCCCCGCTCCCATTCCCGGGCGACGGTCAACGAGGTCAGCAGCGCGGCGATGACCATCATGATCACGGCGATCAGCCCGGGGATGATGAAGTTCTTCGACTGCAGCTCAGCGTTGAACCAGACGCGCGACCGCACCTCGACCGGCACGCGCGGCGACTCGATCCCGGCCCGCTCGACCTGGGTGTTGATCAGCTTCTGCGAAAACAGTTCCGTGATCACCTCGGCGTAGCCGATGGCGATGGTTGCCGTGTTCGAGTCGCTGCCGTCGACGATCATCTGCAGGGGTGCGTCGCGTCCCGCCGACAGCCGTTGGCCAAAATCGCGGCCGATGACCAGTCCCACCAACGCCCGGCGCGTATCGACCGCGCGCTGGATTTCGTCGTAGCCGTTGACGTAGTCGACCACGGTGAAGTAGGGCGAGCCGTCAAAGCTGGCCACCAGCTTCCGGCTCAGCGCGGTTTCGCTCTGGTCCCAGACGACCGTCGGCACCCGATCGACGTCGAGCGTCAAGGCGTAGCCGTAGAGGAACAGCATCAGCATGGGAATGGCGATCGCCATTCCAAGGCTGCGCGGATCGCGGATGATGTGGAGGAACTCCTTGCGGGAGACGGCCCAGAGTCGGCGCAGCTTCATCGTTCCACCTCCTGCTGGGGCGTCTCCGCCCGATCCCGGGCTTCGATCAGCGAGACGAACACGTCTTCCAGCGACGGGGCGATCCGTTCGATCCGCTCCACGCGGAAGCCGTCGTCGCCCAGCCGCCGGCGAACCTGACGCATGGCCTCCTCGCCGTCGGAGGCCACCACGTGCAAGGCTCGGCCAAACAGGGCCGCTTCCTTCACCGCCGGGAGCTTTTCGATGCCGCCCAAGGCGGTCTCCGGCCGGTCGCAAACGACCTCCAGCACGTCCTCGTGCATCAACTCGGTCTTGAGTCGTTCGGGCGTGCCCAGGGCGATCAGCTCGCCGCGGTAGACCAGGCCCAACCGGTCGCAGTACTCGGCCTCGTCCATGTAGTGGGTGGTCACAAAGACGGTCACGCCGCCACCGGCCAACTCGTAGATCAGTTCCCAGAACTTGCGCCGGCTGATCGGATCGACGCCGGACGTGGGCTCGTCGAGGAAGATGATCGGCGGCCGGTGGAGGATCGCGCAGCCCAACGCCAGCCGCTGCTTCCAGCCGCTCGACAGCACGGCGGTCAACGAGCGGCGGTGTTCTTGGAGGCCCGACATCTCGATGACCCACTGCTTGCGCTGGCGTTTTTCCTCCGACGGGATGCGGTAGATGCCGCTGTAGAAATCGATGTTCTCCTCGACCGTCAGGTCTTCGTAGAGCGAGAACTTCTGGCTCATGTAGCCGATGTTCGCCTTGATCTGTTCCTGCTCGGTGCGGATGTCGAACCCGGCCACCGTGCCGTGGCCTTCCGTGGGAGCAAGAATCCCGCAGAGCATGCGGAGCGTGGTCGACTTGCCCGCGCCGGTGGGGCCCAAGAAGCCGAAGATCTCGCCCCGGTCGACCGCAAAGCTCACGTGGTTGACCGCCACGAACTGGCCGAACCGTTTGACCAGGTCTTCGACCACGACCGCCTTGTTGCCGTTTTGCCCGCCGTTTGGTGAGAGGATTGGCCTGCTAGGGTCCATCGCCCGCCCCTCCTTCCTCGCCGAGCACGGCGACAAACACGTCCTCCAGCGACGGCTCGATCGGTCGAATGCTCTGGGGCGTCAGGCCGGCTTGCGCGAGGATCGCCTGGACCTCCTGAGCGGCACGCTCCGGATCGCGGCTGACCACGTGCACCCGATCGCCGAACATGCCGACCGCGTCCGCGCCAAGCTTCTCGCGCAGCAGGGCCGTGGCCCTGCGCGGTTGCGGGGTGCGGACCTCGAGGATTCCGGCCGGCATCATTTGTTTCACTTCGTCCGGCGTGCCGCAGGCCAGGAGCTTGCCGCGATGGATCATCGCCACGCGGTTGCAGCGTTCGGCCTCGTCGAGATAGGCCGTCGAGACGAAGATCGTGACCTTATCCCGCAAGAGCTGATAGAGGATCCGCCAGAAGTCGCGGCGCGAGACCGGATCGACGCCATTGGTCGGCTCATCGAGGAACAGGATTCTGGGCGTGTGAACCAGCGCGCAGGCCAGACCGAGCTTCTGTTTCATGCCGCCAGAGAGATTGCCGGCCAGCCGTTTCTTGAACGGCGTCAGGTTGCTGAAGGCCAGCAGCCGATCGACGCGTTCTTGCCTTCCCTTGCGCGGCACCTCGTAGATGTCGGCATAGAAATCGAGGTTCTCCATCACGGTCAGGTCGGGATAGAGGCCGAAGCGTTGGCTCATGTAGCCGATCTGTTCCTTGATCGCTTCGGCATCCCGAACCGTGTGGTAGCCCAGCACCCAGGCATCGCCCTGGCTGGGATCCATGATCGAGGTCAACAGCCGCATCGTGGTCGTCTTGCCGGCCCCGTCCGGCCCGACCAACCCAAAGACCTCCCCCTCGGCCACCCGGAACGTCAATCCGTCCACGGCCGTGAACGCTCCGAACGATCGCGTCAAGTTGTCCGCGTGAATGGCATCCGTCATTGGGTATTAGCACTCAGCACTCAGCACTCAGCACTCAGCACTCAGCACTCAGCACTCAGCACTCAGCACTCAGCAATCAGCAATCAGCAATCAGCAATCAGCAATTTGCAATCAGCAATTTGCAATCAGCAATTTGCAATTTGCAATCTGCAATTAGTCCTTCGTCCTTAGTCCTTCGTCCTTCGTCCTTAACTCAATCGTCGCATCCGCCGGCATCCCCGGCTTCAGCTCCATCGCTGGATTCTGAATGTCGATCTTGATCCGGTAGACCAGCTTGACGCGTTCGGCTTGCGTTTGCACGCTCTTCGGGGTGAACTCCGCCTTGTCTGAGATGAACGAGACGCGGCCTTCGTACTTCTTGCCCGGATAGGTGTCCGTGGTGACCGTGGCTTTCTGGCCGGGGTTCACCCGCCCCATGTCGGTTTCGTTGATGTAGGCCCGGAGCCAGACGTTGACCAGATCGCCGACAGTGATCACCGGGGTGCCGGGCGAAACATACTCGCCGGGCTCGATGTTCTTTGAAAGAACCACGCCCTCCAGGGGCGAGACGAGGGTCGCGTAGCCCAACCGCGTCTCGGTCAGTCGCAGGGAGGCTTGGGCCTGTTGGACGCGCGCCGCGGCCTGGGCGATCTGTTCCTGCCGCGGGCCGATCTTGATCAGTTCGTATTGGGCTTTGAGTTGGTCGCGGGCGGCCCGGGCCTGATCGATCTGCTCCTGCCTGGCGCCCTCGCGCAGCAGATCGAGCCGTTCGGCCGCCTCGCGGGCTCTTTGGGCGGCCACGTTGTAGGCCGACCGGGCCCGATCGTAGTCTTCCTGCGACATCGCATTCCCTTTGGCTAGACGTTCGGCCCGGGCCATCTCGGTCTCCAGCCGCTGGGCGTCCACGGTGGCTGCTTTCAACGTCGCCTCGCCCACGGCGATCTCCTGGGGCCGATTGCCGGTTTCCAGTTCCTTCAGGGCCGCCTCGGCCTTGTCGAGCGAGGCCTTGGCCGCGGCGATCTCCTGCGGTCGGCTCCCGGCCTTCAACTCGGCCCACGCGGCCTCGGCCGCCGCCAGCTCCGCGTGACGCAGCGCGACCTCCTCGCGCAGATCCGCGTCGTCCAATTTGGCGACCACTTCCCCTTGCTTGACCTTCACCCCCTCGTCGACGAGACGCTCTTCCACGCGTCCGGGGATCTTAAAGCCCACCTCGGCGTCGGTGACCTCGATGTTTCCCGACACCCGGAGCCCGACAGGGCTACTGCCGGAAGGCAGGAGGGCGAAACTGGCGGCGATTCCGCCGGCAGCAACGACTACCACCAAGCCCAGGACGAGTTTCATCGGATGAGCCATAGCGTCATTCCTTGTGAACCGTGATTCACACGCAGGGGACAAAAAAGCTACGCGCCGTCGCTGGTGACCGCGCGGTGGAACAAGTGCCACGCACGCTCGGCATGCTGGGTCACGTCGATGCCGCCGTCGGTGAGGTGCCAGAGAAGTCCCGCCGGCATGATCATGCCGAAAAACATCAGCGAGGTCGTCTGCGGATCGATCTCCGGGCGAATCTGGCCGGTAGCCTGCCCGTCGCGGACGAACTCGGCCACGTGACTCAAGTAGTTGGTCATGATCCGGCAGACTTGGGCCTTGCGCTCGGGATGGTTGCTGTGGACGTCGTCGGAGAACACGAGTCGGGGAATTGCCCGTCCTTCGCGGATGAATCGCACGTGCCGCCGCAGTACGCTCCGCAAGCGTTCCAGGGGATCGTCCGTCTCCTGCCGGGAGACCTCGATGATTGCCAGGACCCGCTTTTCCAACAGGTCCAGCACCGCGTCGATGATTTCGTCCTTGCTCTTGAAGTGCCGGTAGATCCCCGAGGGCACCAGCCCGACCCGTCGGGCCACCGCCGCCACGCTGAGCCGGCGAATCCCTTGGCTCGCCACCACGCCGAGCGCCGCCTCGGCGATCTGCTCCCGTCGGATCTGGGTGTCCAGTTTTTCGTCCGCCATCCTCGGCCTCCTATTGTGATTCTACATTCACAATCGGCCGGGTCAAGGCGTCTTGGCCATGGAATACAAGGTTATTCTTCTGGAAAAGAAACCCAAGGAGTGAGGTAGAGTTTCCGATGGAGGATGGAGAGTCCTTGCTCCATTGCGTCGCCAGTGAGAGGCGACTTCCTGCTCCCAGTTTGCTTGACACGAGTTTCCCTCTGACTATATTAGGGGGCAAGTTGTTTCCCGCTGCCGAGGGGCGTCGTCCATCGCCAGGGGGGCGCTGTGAGAAGAGCCGGGATGGGCGATATCTTTCTATTTCTTGCAAGGGTGACATCATGCGGAGCAAGGTTACGTGGCGGGGAAGCGGTCCGGTCTATCGCAATCGTCCTGCAAGCCGCCGCGGATTTACGCTTGTGGAACTCCTCGTGGTGATCGCGATCATCGGGATCTTGATTGCGCTGTTGTTACCCGCCGTCCAAGCCGCCCGCGAAGCGGCGCGTCGGGCGCAGTGTACCAACAATCTCAAGCAGATCGGCCTGGCCCTGCACAACTACCACGACACGAACCGACGGTTTCCGCCGCTCTCCGTGCGTTTCTCCCCGCCACTTCCCGCCGGTGTCGACAGCTGGAGCACGCAAGAGCTGTCGTGGATGACGCGGATTCTGCCGTACATCGAGCAGCAGACGATTTACACACAGATCAATTTCGCGGACGTCCAGACCTGGAACAAGTCGCCTGGGAGCACCTTGCGAGGCCTCAACATCAACGGCTTCCGCTGCCCGAGTGATGTGGGCAAGAACATCCCGTCGGGCTGGGCGCC
>JBDKTH010000684.1:0-3598 GCA_039680305.1 Thermoguttaceae bacterium
TTACGACGGACATCAGGCCAGCTTCTTCTGCGATGGGGTGTTGAAGAAACGCCTATCGGCCCCCAAGGACTTCTTGCTGGGAACCCGCTCCCGGGGACTCTGGGTCGGCTCTTACGTCGGCACCGACTACTGGTTCAGCGGCAAGATCGACGAGGTACGCATCTCCGACTCGGTACGCTATGACCCCGAGGGCAAGCTGGCCGTCGGCGGCCGGGCGTTCGTCGTGGCCGAGAAGAAGGCTACGCAGAAGTCGGTCCGCACGCCGCAACGCACCGGGGCCGCAAGACTCCAATTGGTCTTCAAAAAAGCCTTTGGCGGCAAGGCGGCCGGCTGGGTCTATCTGAAGTCGCCGGGCAAGCGGGCCGTGATCGTGGGCCGTTTTGAACTGAGCGATCTGGCCGAGGGGGCCGAGCGGTCGCTCGAGTTCGATGTGTCTGATGAACTGGCCGGCGACGGCACTTACATCGTCGGCATGGAAAACACCGACGGGGGCTACTACAGCGTGACCCGTGCGTCGCTGGCGGCTGGTGAGAAGCCGTTGGCCACCTGGTCGGGCCAGGCGGCTTCGCGGCGCACGTTCCAACCACCCGTGCTCGTGCCGCTTCGCGTCGGGCAGTCCCCCGCCGTCCAACCGTCGCGGATTCTCCTGTTGCCCGAGGCCATCGACCGGCTGTCGGGCAATCTGGAAGTGGGACGCGACGACGCCAGTGAACCCCTGTCGCTCTTTGGCGAAGGGCTGGCCGAATACTGGCTCGACCTCCCCAAAGAGCAGACCTACCGCGTCTATCTCCGCTACGCGGCCCCCGGACGCACGCCGTGCGACATCGTCGTCGATGGCCGCGACTTGAACGACTACAACATGTGCACGCTGAACCACACCGACAGTTCCCTCCTGCGTGACGCCCTGTGGGAATACCAGGGCACGACGCAGCTGGGCCCCGGGCTGCACTGGATTCGGCTGCAAGACGTGCTGCCGGCGATCGTGGGAATGCGTCTGGAACCGGTCGCCTCGGCTCCGGAGCGAAAAGTGCCCTGGGCTCGCTATCCGGTGCCCGAGGGCGGTTTTCTGGGCCGTGCCGCCGCCTGGCAGGCGGAACCGCTCTTCGGCTTGCCCAAAGACGCCACGGTCACACTCGACAAGCCTCAGAATCAGCCGACGCTCCGCTTCTCGGTCAGTTTTGCCAATATCGCTCAGGGTGAACTCCTGGCTGGCGATGCGGTCCGGTTGGTGCACAGGGGCGCCTGGGACCTGGAGCCGTTCGGACGCCTGCGATTCCGCTTCGAAGGCCAGGGCTCCGGCCATGTCGTGGCCCTCTGGGCCGTTGACGTCAAGGGCGACGAAAAGCTTCTTTGGCGTATGCGGGACAAGAAGACCGGGCCGCAGGAGGTGAGCGTCCCGGTTTCGTTCGAGGGAAACGACGTGTTCGACCCCGGGCATGTGGTGGCCCTCTGCCTGGAATTGGACGAAGGAAACGTCAAGGCGGATCAGGTGAATCGGTTCTCCGGCTCGCTTGCCGGCGTGGTTTTCGACCGCCGGGATGGGCTCGTCGAGCCTGACGGATACCCCCAGACGCTGGCCGCAGCGCGCCAGGCGATGGCCGAGCGGCTGAAGCAGCCGGGCCAGAAGGCCGAGCCGTTGCGAGCGGCCGCGTTTCGCCCATGGACCAAGCCGGTCGTGCCCGAGGAGCATCCATTGTTTGCCTCGACGGAGCCGAAACCCGTGACCCGCAAGACGCTTGGCTACCCGTTGCACATGACCGGTGCTCGCAACATCGAGGGCCGGGTGCTGGATCAGTTTCACAAGCACTACGATTTCGGCGATGTCTGCTGGCCGAACATCGGCATCTGCCCCCAGCGTCGCTCCTTTAAGAGTGATGAAGACTATCAGGCGGCGCTCGGCCAGTTCGAAAAACGATTGGAGGAGGTGCGAGCCCGGGGGTTGTACCTGTTCGACGTTTGGGGCTATGTGCCTTACCACCCGGACTTCCCGCACACGGCTGCCCAAGAACACCGCGAGACGTTGCTGCGCGTGTTCGGCGACCGGTTCTTGGGGTTCGACAACGGCGAGCAGGACGGCCGCTACATCGGCGCCTATGCGAGCCAAGGCACGGCTAAGAATCGCAAGGAGGGCTGGGACGATTTCGTCAAATGGGACGAGTACATCTGTGCCAACAACGCCGACTACATGAACGCCACCGGCTCGCTCAATTTCTCCCACTATTACGCCGAGCGGAACTGCCGCCTCTTGGGCCTGGAGACGGCCCAGGGGCTGCCGAGCGATACGCTGATGTTTGCCTTCCTGCGTGGGGCGGGCAAGCAGTACGGACGGCTGACCTACCAGGCCTCGTCGATCTGGAACCGCTATGGGTACAACATGTACCACGACCGCAAGACCGCGGGGCTCGGCGGCCCTGGCTATGGCTTGGGGCCCAACAAAGGGTGTTCGCTGAGCCTGCACAAGGGTCTCTTCTTCTGTGGCTATCTCGACGGCCACAGCATCTTCGGCACCGAGGCTGCCCAGTTCACGGCCGACGAAGTGGCCGAGGGCGTGCCCGAACTCAGCCCCCTGGGCAAACAGCATCTGGCGTTGCACGAGTGGAGCAAGCGGCAGTCCGATCGCGGCGTGTTGGCAACTCCCGTGGCCTTCATGCTCGATTTCTACAACGGCTGGAACATGCCCCGGCACCTCTATCGGGGCGACAAGTACAAGATCTGGGGCAAGTTCCCTTACGAGAAGGGCGACTACCTGATCGACGCCATGTTCCGCATGGTTTGGCCGGGTTACGAAGACGCCAGCTACTTGCGCAACGAACGCGGCTTCATCACTCCCACGCCGCTTGGCGACAGTTTCGACGTGATCACCAACCGCTGCCATCCGGCCGTGCTCCGGCAGTATTCGGCCGTGATGCTCCTGGGCGACGTGGAGATGACTCCCGAGGTCGTCACTCGGCTGACCGAGTATGTCCAGGCGGGCGGTGATCTGGTGACCGATGTCCGTGGCGCCCGGGCCCTGCCTGCGACGATTGCCGGCGTGCAGTTCGGCGCGGAAGCCAAAGGCTGCCTGTCGCACTCGCTTTCCAGTGGCGAAACCTTCGACGAACTGCCCTACCGGTACACAATTCTGACTCTGCCCGCCGCCGCGACGCTGCTCGTTAACGAACACGGCCATCCGCTGGTCACGGTGAACAAGGTGGGGCAGGGACGCGTGATCGTCAGCGCGGTCGACCATTGGATGACCGACGCCCTGACGTACCAGGCCCCGGAGATCGTCAACATGGAGCCTCCCTATCAGCTCCTGCGGGGCGTGCGTGCGGTCCTGGCGACTTACTTCGATTCGTTCAACCCGGTGGAAATCTCACCCTCGGGTTTGAATGTCCATACGTGCTGCTATAATGGCGACCCGAAGCATCTCCGGGTGGGGCTGATCAACAGCAACCTGTTTGCCCCGTGGCGGGGAAGGGTGCACGTGCGGCTCGGGCAGGTGGCTTCGGCCGTCGAGCTTTGGCGGGGCTGGACATTGCTCCCCGAGGATCTCGCCGATCTGGAGATTCCGGCCGGCGATGCGGCGATTGTCGATATTCGTTTGAAGTAACTGGCG
>JBDKTH010000006.1:0-8802 GCA_039680305.1 Thermoguttaceae bacterium
ATCACTAGTCCTGACAGGGGGCGGCATGGAAGCTTCTTCGCTCAGCCAATTGGCCAGAGCCTGTTGGTCTGACTCCTGCCTCCCTCGTTTCCGGAACTCTCTCCCGCTTCCAGACTGGTTAGAATTACCGCGCTAGACCCGCGAATTGAAAAGGAGCCAACGATGGTGGTGCTGGAGTTCAGCATGTACCCCCTCGACAAGGGCGAGAGCGTCAGTCCGTATGTTGCCCGGAGCCTGCAAATCATTGAGGCCAGTGGCCTGGATTATCGCCTGCATGCCATGGGGACGGTCTTGGAAGGGGAATACGACCAGGTGATGGAGGTGGTCAAACGGTGCTTTGAGGCCATGGCTGCCGATTGTGGCCGCATCGAATGCGCGATAAAGCTCGACTATCGCAAGGGGCGTCAGGGCCGGTTGGAGGGCAAGGTGGCCAGCGTCGAGCAGAAGGTGGGCCACCCATTGAAGAAGTAGGTGGGGTCCGTCTCGCGGCCGTTTCTTGCTCGACCCTTTCGCCGCCCGGTCCGGCCGGGCTATAATCAAGCCTAAAACCGAGGGGAGGAACGGGGACCGGTCCCCGTCTCCTGTTCTTCGCGCTCTCTTGAAAACCGGCTTCTGAACCGTTCCAACGCCCGGATGCTTCCGCCGTAGGAGAACCGGTTGGCCGCCGCTTTCGTTTGGAGATTCCATGACCATCACGACCCTGTCGCCGCTGGTGAGAGACCTTCGCTCGCACTTGGGCATGGACAACGTGCTGTGGGCGGAGTCGGATCTGGTCGTCTACGAGTGTGACGGCTACACGATTGAGAAGAACCGCCCCGACGCCGTGGTCTTTCCCCGCTCGGCCAAAGAAGTCGCCGATTGCGTGAAGGTCTGCAATCGGCATCGCGTGCCGCTAGTCGCGCGGGGCGCGGGCACCAGCCTGGCCGGCGGCTGTCTGCCGTTGGGGGGCGGGGTGGTGATGATGCTCACGCGGATGAAGCGGATCGTCCAAATCGACCTGCGCAACCGGTTCGCCGTCGTCGAAGCGGGCGTGCCCAACATCCAGTTGAACCGGGCCCTGACCGGCAGCGGCTTCCACTATGCGCCCGATCCGTCCAGCCAGGGCGCCTCGACCATCGGCGGCAACGTGGCGACGAATGCCGGGGGGCCGCACACGCTGAAATACGGCGTGACCGTCAACCACGTGCTGGGCGTGGAGGTCGTGCTGGGCGATGGCTCGCTCGTCGAGCTCGGCCCGGTCGAACATCCGGCGGAACTGGATCTGACCGGCGTCCTCGTCGGCAGCGAAGGGACCTTGGGCATCATCACCAAGGTCTGGGTCCGCCTGACGCCCAATCCGCAGGACTACCGCGCGATGCGAGCGATCTTCGACACGGTCGACGACGCGACCAACGCGATCAGCGACATCATCGGCGCCGGGATGATCCCCGCGGCCATGGAGTTGATGGATCAGGGAATCGTGGCGGCGGTCGAAGAGGCCTATCACTTTGGATTCCCCTTGGATGCCGGGGCGATCGTGGTCATCGAACTCGACGGCCCGGCGGCCGGCATCGACGAACAGCAGCGGCGGATCGTCGAATTCTGCCAGAAGTGGCACGCTCGGGAAGTCCTCCAGGCGGCCACGGCCAAAGAGCGGGAACTGTTGTGGAAGTGCCGCAAGATGTCCGTCGGCGCCGTGGGCCGACTGAGCCCCAGCTATTGCATCCAGGACGGCGTCGTCCCTCGCACCCGACTGCCGCATATTCTGCGTCGCATCACGGAGATTTCGGCCAAGCATCGGGTCCGCATCGTGAACGTGGCCCATGCGGGCGACGGCAACGTGCATCCGATCGTATTGTTCGACGAACGCGACAAGGAAGAGGTCGCGCGCGTGCTGGCGGCGGGAAATGAACTGCTTGAATAGTGCGTCAGTTGCGGCGGCAGTGTCACGGCGGAACACGGGGTCGGCGTGGAGAAACTGGCCTTCATGACCCGGCTGTTCACCCCGACCGACCTGGAGTCGATGGCCCGCGTCCATCGGGCGATGAATCCCACCGGTCGTCTCTGTCCGGGCAAGCTGCTGCCGCCACTCCCTCTCCCTTCGGGAGAGGGCCGGGGTGAGGGAAATTGCGAAACGGCTTTGCGCGGCAAGCCAAACCCGGGTGAGGGCGGCGTTCATGAAAGCTCCCCCTCACCTCAACCCTCTTCCGAAGAGAGAGGGGGTCCCAATGGCTCGCGCCTCCCGTTGACCGAAACGATCGCCGTCGCCGACGCGCATGCCGTAGTGGAACTCGTGCGCCAGGCCTCGCAGACCGCCACGCCCGTCTACCCGATCGGCGGCGGCACGCTGGCCTGTGGCGTCCATCCCAAGACGCCAGGCATCGGGCTATCGCTGACCAACCTGAACCGGCTGATCGACTATCCGGCGCGAGACCTGACGATCACGGTGGAAGCCGGGATGACAATTGCCGCGCTGGCCAAGCATTTGGCGGCCGAAGGGCAACGACTGCCGATCGATGTCCCTCAGCCCGAGCGAGCCACGATCGGTGGCGTGGTGGCAGCTAACGTGAGCGGACCGCGGCGGTATCGCTGGGGCACCGCCCGCGACTATGTGCTCGGCTTTCACGCCGTCGATGGGACGGGAATGCCGTTTTGCGGGGGCGGACGGGTGGTGAAGAATGCGGCCGGCTACAACATGAGCCGTCTGATGGCCGGTTCGTTTGGCACGCTGGGCGTGATTACGCAAGTCACCCTGATGGTCAAGCCAATGCCGGAGACGACGGCCCTGGTCGCCTGCGACGTGGCAGACCTGGACATGACCGAGCGTCTGCTGGCCGATCTGGTCAAGACGAAGACGCTGCCTTCGGCGATCGAATGGATGGCCGGTCCCGCCTTCCGAGCCGCTCAGGGCTCGGAGCAAGTCGGCCTGGGCCGGCTCGTGGTCGGGTTCGAGGGCACGCGCGAGGAAGTCGACTGGATGATCGGCGAACTCCAGGAACGTTGGCAGCAGTTGGCCACTCCGACGCCGACGGTCTTCGCCGATGAACAGGCCTCACAACTGTGGACGCTGCTCGCCGAGTTTCCGTCCGCCTCGCCGACCGACGGACGAGCGCCGGTGATTGCCGAACTCGACGTTCTGCCCGGGGCGATCGTGGAAACGGTGCGGCGCGTGCGTCAACTCGATCCCCAAGCCTCGTTCTTAAGCCACGCGGGCAGCGGTGTGCTTCGCGTCGAGTTCGCCCTGAAGCCCGAGGAGGCGGTCGCCGCGTTCTGCCGGCAGTTGCGCCCGGCGGTGGTCGGTGGCGGCGGCGCGGCGATCGTTTGGTCGTATCCTCCGGATCTCGCGTTGACGCCCGAAGAGGTCTGGGGACCGAGAGGAGAGGGCCACAGTGTGCGGGAGTCGATCAAACGCCAGTTCGACCCCCAGGGGATCCTCAATCCAGGGCGTTTTGGATATGGATACTGAACCGCGATGAGCCGGAACGATTCGATGAGCACTAACGGCCGACACGACAAGAATCCCGCCAGGGCGATTGACTTCGACCTGTTCTTGGATTGCGTTCACTGCGGGTTGTGCACGTCGTCGTGCCCGACCTATACGGAACTGGGCGACGAGAACAACGGCCCGCGCGGCCGCATCTACCTGATGCGCATGGTGGCCGAGGGGCGGATGGAAGTCAACCCGCGGCTGCGCCGGCACTTGAACTTATGCCTGGACTGCCGGGCCTGCGAAACGGCCTGCCCTTCGGGCGTGCACTACGGGCGTCTGATCGAACCGTTCCGGCTGACGCTCGAAGAGGAGGAGTCGCAAACGCTTTCCAAGCGTCTGGACTGGTTCCATCACCTGATCCTCCTGCGTCTGTTCCCCTATGCCAACCGGATCCGCCTGGCGATGACGCCCGTGCGGATCGCTCAGCGGCTGGGGCTCTACGACATGGCCGAGCGATTGGGACTGTTCAAGCTGATCCCCGGGCGTTTGGGGCAGATGGTGACGCTCGTCAATCCGCCGCTCCCGCCGGGGCCGAAGCTGCCGAAGTTCCTGCCAGCGATCGGCCGGCGGCGTGCCCGGGTGGCGTTCTTCGTCGGCTGCGTGGGCGAGGCGATGTTCCGCCACACCCATTGGGCCACCCTACGCGTGTTGCAGCAGAACGGCTGCGACGTGCTGATTCCCTCGGACCAGGGCTGCTGCGGAGCGATTCACTATCACGCCGGCGACCGCCACGGGGGGCGACGCATGGCCGACGTCAATGTAGCCGCCTTCGACAACCTCGACGAGTTCGATGCGGTGATCGTCAACCATGCTGGCTGCGGGGCGATGCTCAAGGAGTACGGCCTCCACTGGAAAGACGAGCACCAGCCTGGCCGGCAGCGGCTGGCCGAAAAGGTCAAGGACATCAACGAGTTTCTCGATCAGTTGGGCCCGATCGCCCCGAGCGGCCGGATCGAAGCCGTGGCCACCTACCATGACGCCTGTCACCTCGGTCACGCGCAGCGCGTGCGCGAGGCCCCGCGGCGGTTGCTGGGCATGATCCCCGGACTGGAACTGCGGGAACTGCCCGAGACGGATATCTGCTGCGGCTCGGCCGGAACCTACAACCTCAATCATACGGAGATGTCCGACCGGCTGATGCGCCGCAAGCTGGACAACATCCTCAGCACGGGCGCCCAGATCAGTCTCGCCTCGAACGCCGGTTGCCTCCTGCAAATCGGCCGCGAGGTCCGACGTCAACGCAAGCCGCTGCTGGTCATGCATCCGATGGATCTCTTGGATCTCAGTTACCGGGGTGAGCAGCTACAACTGCCACGCACGACATGAGCGAGCCGCCCAGGGGTAGAAGACGTCCCACTCCCGCCTCACCGCTGGAGGAGGACTTTTACACGTTGCGAGAGCCGGCGCCGAAGCGGGCCGTGCCGGAATTCCTGGTCCAGCCGAAGGAGCCGCTGCTTGAGGCGAGGAAGCCGCCGCCCCCGCCACGGTTGCCGCTGCTGACGGGCGTCTTCAGCTTTCCTTGGTACTGGCGCACGCTCCCGATTTGGGTGCTGATGTCGCTGGGCCTGATCATCGGGAGCGAGATGGTCCTCCTGGCCTACTGGATGGGCAGTTCCGGGGGCGCCCGCTTTGCGCATCCCTTTGCGTTGGCTGCCCTGTGGACCTTGGCGTTCGCCCTCTCCTTTGCCTCGGCGTGGTGCCTGGCCGTGATCGAACAAACCTCGCTGGGCTATGATACGATCGAAGAATGGCCGATGATGGACTGGCGCGAGCGGTTCTGTACGTTTCCGACGACGCTCGGCATGCTGGGCGTGGCGTTGGCGATCGGAGGCGGCATTCAAGCCCTCGGGATTGCTCCATCGCCCTACGCCATGCTCACGGTCGCGTTTTTCCTCTATCCGGTTCTTCTCCTCTCCGCCCTGGAAAACGGTTCGCCGCTGTCGCCGTTGTCCCGCGTCATCCGCCGAAGCCTGGTCAACGTGTGGTGGGCCTGGGGGCTGTTTTACGTGGAGACTGGGGTGTTGCTGGTCGTCTGGGCGCTGGCGGTGGTGCCGGAGTTTCCCTATCAACCGTTTGCCGTGACCCTGTTTGCCATGCCGCCCCTGGCAGCCATCTTCTTGATCTACGCCCGATTGCTGGGCCGCTTGATCTGGTGCATCGGGCAGCACGAGTCGTCGCGTTAGGGCCCGCGCAGAAATAAGTTGGGCAATTTCATGGAAGCGAAGGTGGCTCTCCGGTGAGTTTGAACGCCGACGCTCACGCCGCAAGGCCGCCTTTGCTTCCATGAATCGCGCGGACGGAAACGTTACTCGGTGGTTGAAGGCATGAAGAACCAAGACTGCTGCGCGTCCTTGGTTCTTCATATTTGCCCAACTTATTTCTGCGCGGGCCCTTAAGGTCCAGCTCGCTTCGGCGCGAGCCCGAATCCCCGGCGAGAATGTCGAGGGGGGATGCTTGCGAAGGAATCGCCGACGATCTATCCTGGCATCTGGTTTATCTACAACTCAGGGCAAGGAGATCAGAAATGCGTTGCAGCAGGGGCCTCGTTGGTTTGTTCGTGGGCGTTGGCGGAATCCTCTTCCTGGTCGGCTGCAATGGGCCCGTCGCGGCGCCCACGTCGTTTGCCTCCTATAAGTCGAAGGAAGGGGCGTTCAAGTGCGACTATCCCCAGGGCTGGGAATTCAAGGGTGGCGGAAAAGGGAATTTTCAGTACATGAGGGCCCAGTCGGGCTCGGCCCTGATCCGCGTCGAGACGGATGTTGCCGGCTCGCTGATCGGCGATATTGTCAAGTCGGCCAACCAGATCGGTGGCGGCAACAACGGCGAGCCGGAGGACAAAGAACTGGCCCCGGTCGCTCAGGTTCACCAGCTGTACAAACGGCAAATGGAGGACAACTACAGCGGCTACCAGGAACAGCCGGTCGAGGTCCTTACCACCGGACTGGGTGATTCGCGGAGGTCGGAATTCACGGCGGCCGGTTCGTTCGGCGGCAAGCTCCGCGGCTGCCGCGTCACCGCACTGACTCGCGACCTGCGGGTGGGCGTCATCTGCGAGTGTGCCGATTCGGATTGGAACACCCTCAAGCCGGCCTTTGAGAAGGTCATTGCCAGTCTGTCCCGCGGGGAATAGTGCTGGATCAACCGGGAGCGTGGAAATGAAGAGTGCCTGGAGTCTGGCGTGTCTGGTGGTGGCCTTGCTGTGCCTGAATGTCGCGGCCGAGCCGGCAAAGACGGGCGTCAAGAAACCGGGCAAGAAAGCGGCCCCGTCCCCGGCCGATCTGAAACTGATCCTGAAGAAGGACGACGGCTACCGCGGCATCTGGTACTCCAACCAGCCGCAGAAGGACGAATACGTCTACAAGTACAGCGGCGGACTGGGCACCTATTGCTCCAGTCACACGCCCTTTGCCATCTACGCGAAAGCCGTCAACAAGACCTTCTTCTGCTACGGAGCCAGCCCGAAGGGAAAGAATACGCTCCTGCACGCGGTGTCGTATTACGACCACGCCACGGGGATGGTCCCCCGGCCGACAATCCTCCTGGACAAACACACCGACGACGCCCACGACAACCCGGTGATTTCGGTCGACGACCGAGGCTACATTTGGATCTTCTCCAGCTCGCACGGCACGCCGCGGCCGTCGTGCATCTCGGTCAGCAAGAAGCCGTACGAGGTGGACGACTTCGAACAGGTGCTGGTGACCAATTTTTCCTATACCCAACCGCACTACCTCCCCGGCCAAGGGTTTCTCTTCCTCCACACCCGTTACGGCGGTGGCCGACGGCTCTACCAGATGACCAGCCCGGACGGCCGCCACTGGAGCGAGCCGGAGTTGTATGCCGCCATCCAGCAGGGCCACTACCAGGCGAGTTGGAGCAACGGGAAAAAGGTCGGCACGACGTTCAACTTCCATCCGGACCCCGGCGGACTGAACTACCGCACCAATCTCTACTACATGGAGACCGACGACTTCGGCCGCACCTGGCGGGCCGCCGACGGCCGGAAGATCGAGATCCCCTTGACGACCGTGGCGAACGTCGCGCTGGTGCACGACTACCAGGCCGCAGGTCTCAATGTCTACGTGCAGGATGTCGAGTTCGACTCGCAGGGCCGCCCGGTGATCCTCTACACCACCAGCCGCGGCTACGAGTCGGGCCCGAAGAACGATCCCCGCACCTGGTGCACCGCCTGGTGGAACGGGACGGCCTGGGAAATCCACGGAACAATTGCCTCCGACAACAACTATGACATGGGCTCGATCTGTGTCGAGGCTGAGGACCGGTGGCGGATCATTGGCCCCACGGAGCCAGGGCCGCAGCCCTACAACACGGGCGGCGAGATTGCCATGTGGACCAGCCGCGACCACGGGGCCACCTGGACAAAGATCAAGCAACTCACCCGCAACAGCCCCTACAACCACGGCTACTGCCGCAAGCCGGTCAACGCCCAGCCCGACTTCTACGCCCTCTGGGCCGACGGCCACGGCCGCGAAAAGTCCGTGAGCCACCTCTACTTCACCAACCGCGACGGCGACCATGTGTGGCGATTGCCGGTCGAGATGACGACGGAGTTCGCCAAACCGGAAATCGTCCACTGAACGGTTGGGACGCCGCGTGCGGGAATGGCGCATGCGGGCGAATGGCGAGACCGGCCGGACGCGGTTGATCGTATTGCGGGCGACCAGCCCGAAGGGCTGAGATTCATCAGCCCAGGGCATCGCCCTGGGGACAGGTAGGGCAGGTATGGTCTGATTGGCCCTGAAAGGGCCAGATAAGGGGGCAGAAGCATGGCTCAGTCATTGGCAAAGGTCCTCGTCTACATCATCTTCAGCACGAAGTGCCGGCAACGCCTTCTGACGAAGACCATCCGCGAAGAGTTGCACGCCTATCTGGTCGGCACGCTACGGAACCTTGATTCGCCGGCCATTCTGGTAAACTCCGTGGAAGACCACGTGCACATTCTCTGCTCGCTATCCAGAAAGTACGCAATCAGCAAGCTTCTGGAAGAGACGAAGAAGGAATCGTCGAAATGGATCAAGACGAAAGGGGCGTCCTTTCGCGGGTTTCACTGGCAGAACGGATATGGAGTCTTTTCCGTGAGCCAATCGCGTCTTGAGGAGACGCGGCGGTACATTGCCGAGCAAGAGGAACACCACCGGAGAATGTCGTTCCAGGAGGAGTTTCGCCGGTTCTTGGACCGGCATCAGATCCCCTATGATGAACGATACGTGTGGGATTGATATGGGGCTTATTCGGCCCTTTCAGGGCGACATATGGGGAATTGGCCACGTTCCCCAGGGCGATGCCCTGGGCTGATGAATGTCAGCCCTTCG
>JBDKTH010000780.1:0-3567 GCA_039680305.1 Thermoguttaceae bacterium
GCTGGGGCGCTGCGCACGGCTACCCCGGACGGGGCTTCATCGACCAGGACGAGGACGGCGTCTGCGACAACTACGAGCTTCGCCGGTATCGCTAAATGAGCTTGCATGACCTGGGAAGAGCTGCGATTCCCCCTGATGGGTTTTGACGATCAAGATCCCGCAAGGCCATTTGACTCTTGGCAGAACTCGTACCTCTGTCACAATAGTAATAGTGTCGTAACCTTCCTTTGGCGGCGGCCCGAGCGGTAGCCGCCAAAGGGTTTCTCTCCTGATGACGAATCCCCATGCGTTGGCAGCATCCAATCGTCGGCGTGCTTCTCATGCTAGCCGTTTGGGCGGCGCTGGCCGCCTGGCAGTATGATGAGTACGGTCGCGAGTGCCAATTGGCCCGGGAAACGGTCCAGCGCCAGGCCGACTCGATCCAGAGTGCCCTGGTCGGCGGCATCCGATCCCATCGCCGGCTCGGGCGTTTCTTCCAAGATCAGCTTCAAGGGTCGCTCGACGAACTGGTCGCGTCCAAAGACATCCTGGCCGTGGCCCTGACCGCGGACGATGGCCAGACGGTTCTTTCCGCCGGACAAACCAAGCTCCTGCCCAACCCATCCGCGATGGCCGCCGGGGCCTTTTGGGATCCAGAGGGCTTCCGCTCCGTACGCGACTTCCAGCTCAATCCCGATGCGGGCCCCGGTTCGCACAGTCCGGGTGGCGGCGGGGGCCGAGGCATGCGGTGGAAGGCCCCAGTTGCGGAAGAAAGCCCGTTCTCCAAAGGCGGCCACTTCTATGCGGTCCTCCTCCTCGATCGCACGGCAGCCGACGTCCAGTGCCAGCGGGCGTTCTGGCTGCGGCTGTGGACCGTGATTGCCGGAGGACTGGTCGTCGGGTTGGTGGGTCTGGCCTGGTTGGCGACCGTGCGTCTGGTGGAAACCCGCGGCCGGGCACGCGTGCTGGAGGCCGAAGCCCGGCACTTGCAAGACCTGAGTCAAGCCGCCGCCGGCCTGGCCCACGAGACCCGCAACCCGCTCGGGCTGATTCGCGGCTGGACTCAGCGTCTGGCCCAATCCGGCCTGGCGGCCGACCAACAACAGCAGGCCCAGGCCGTGGTCGAGGAGTGTGACCGGGTCACGGCGCGGATCAACCAGTTCCTGGCCTTCGCCAAACCGAGCGTGCCCAAACCGGAAGCGGTCGACGTGGGGCAACTCGTCGAGGAACTGACCGTGTTGCTCCAGCCGGACCTGGAGACCAAAGCCCTGGCGCTGGAGCCTTCGCTCCCGAAGCCCGCGCCGGTGATCCAGGCCGACCGGGAGATGCTGCGGCAGGCCTTGTTCAACCTGGTCTGGAACGCGGTTCATTTCGCCCCGGAGAAGGGGAAGGTTGAAATCGGCGTCCAAAGCGGGCAAGATGGAACCGTGCGGATCGAAGTGGCCGACCGTGGCCCAGGCGTGTCGCCGGACAAAACCGCCTCGCTGTTTACGCCCTACTTCACCACGCGGCCCGACGGCACGGGGCTCGGGCTGGCCATCGTCCGCCGCATCGCCACCGCCCACGGCTGGACCTCCGGCTACACGCCACGGCCGGGCGGCGGCTCCATCTTCTGGCTGGATCGAATGCATGGCTGAACCGAAGCAGACCATCCTGATCGTCGACGACGAAAACTCGCAACGCAAGTTGCTCGGCGGCTTCCTCCAGTCGCTCGGCTATGCCTATGCCGAGGCCGGCAGGGCGGAAGACGCCCTGGAGCAGATCCGCCGCCATCTGCCCGCGATGGTGCTTCTCGACGTTCGCCTGCCAGGCATGAGCGGCATCGAGGCCCTCGCGGAGATCCGCAAGCTTGCCCCGACCTTGCCCGTGCTGCTGATCACCGCTTACGCCGATTTGCGCCAGGCCGTGGCCGCGATGCGAAGCGGGGCCGACGACTATCTGGCCAAGCCGATCGACCTGGACGAATTGGAGGCCGTCATCGCCGATCGGCTCGGGGCGTGCCACGTCGAGGAAGGCAAAACGATCCCACCGTTGCCGCCGGGGTTTGTGTGCGAGAGTCCCGCCATGCGGCGCGTCGTCGAAACGACGGCGGTCGTCGCCGCCTCCAATGTTCCGGTGCTTATCAGCGGCGAAAGCGGCGTGGGCAAGGAGGTCGTCGCGCAGTTGATTCACCGGTGGAGTCCGCGTCACGCCGGGCCGCTGGTGGCCGCCAATTGCGCCGGCTTGCCCGAGACGCTTATTGAGAGCGAATTGTTCGGCCACACGCGAGGCGCCTTTACCGGGGCCGACGAAGCCCGGCAAGGCTTTTTTCGCGCGGCCCACGGCGGTACGCTGTTCTTGGACGAGATCGGCGAGTTGCCGCTCCATTTGCAGCCCAAGCTGCTGCGGGCCTTGGAGTCGGGCCAGATCATGCCGGTGGGAAGCGACGTGCCGGTGCAGGTTGACACGCGTCTGGTCGCCGCGACGAATCGCGACCTGGGCGAGGAGATCCGCGAGGGCCGGTTTCGTGAGGACCTGTACTATCGGATCAACGTCGTGGAACTGGTCGTGCCGCCGTTGCGCGAGCGGCACGACGACATCCTCCCCCTGGCCCGCCGGTTCGCCACCGAGTTTGCCGGTGCCCCGGTCCGGCTGTCGCCCCAGACCGTCCAGTGCCTGCTGGCCTATGCCTGGCCGGGAAATGTCCGCCAACTGCGCAATGCCATTCAGCGGGCGTGTCTCCTCTGCCGGGGCGACGTCATCCTCCCCGAACACCTGCCCCCTGCGCTAGCCGCCCCGGCAGGGACTCCCGCGGCCGAGCCCTATGAGGGCGGTCGGCTGTCGCAGGTCGAACGGGCCACGATCCTGGCCGTGCTGGCCGAGTGCCAGGGCAACCGGACCCATGCCGCCAAGCAGCTCGGCATCAGCCGCCGGGCCCTGATCTACAAACTGCGGGCGATCGAAGCGGAAGGAAAGCTGCCGCCCGAGAGAACGCCCCGGGAACCGGACGGTTGATTGTGGAACCGTACCCCCCATAGAATGAGCTGGGATAGGTCACCAACCGTGTCGCTCTTGAACCATGGAATACCAGCACACGCAACGGGGATGGCTCCACTGGCTGCTCTACGGCCTGATGGCCGGGACGCTGGCAGTTACCTGGTTCTTTCACGATCGGCCCTCCGCCGTGCTTGCGTTGGTCGTCACCGCAATGCTCTTCGGGCTGGCGGCCTTGGCCTTTCACTACATGCCCGTCGAGGACGACGGAGAGGCTTTGGCCGTCCGTTACGGTCCGCTGCCGCTGTTCCGCACGCGGATCTACTACATCGAGATCACGTCGGTCGAGCCTGGGCAGACCTCGCTGATTGACGGCTGGGGCATCCACTTTGTCCCCGGCCGCGGCTGGACGTACAACCTCTGGGGCTTCGGCTGCGCCCGGCTTCAGCTGGGCGATCGGGTCGTACGCATCGGCACCGACGACGTCGACAACCTCGTCAGCTTCCTCCGCCGCAAGCTCCGCTCGCCGATGGCTTAACAAATGACAACGGACGCAGGCGTTGAGCCTGATGCGTTTTGACGACCAGAACCGGAAGGTAGGGCGGTGCCGAGCTT
>JBDKTH010000237.1:0-1882 GCA_039680305.1 Thermoguttaceae bacterium
AATCATGGCCTGGGGCGGATCGTCGCCCTGAGCGGCAGCGGCACCAGCCGCAAGGCGACGGTCGCCTTTTCGTTCGGCCAGATGAAGTTTGTGATCGCCCAGAGCCCCCTGCGACCGGTCAAGAAATAATACCCACGCGGGAAAGATGCGTCTTGGCGCAGGCGATCCCCGTGGCTCCCCCGAAGGGGATGATTTCTCCCTTCGATGACGGTCGACAAGCGACCGCGCCCCTTCCAGGTGCGGCTATGGACGCATACAATAGTGTGTGTCTGGGTCCTTGTCGAAACTGCGCAGAATCGCTACGTTCGCCCTGAAGCTTTCTTCAGGGGAGGAAGGAGTCTGCTGCTCACCCGTTGCATGTGCATGGCAGCGGTGATCGCTGGTCCACTGTCGCATCAAGAGAAGGGGACATCCGCACGCGAATCTACTGAGGGGGTGGGTGATGCGCGATGAGCAAATGCTGTCGGAACTGCGGAAGTTCGTTGCACCCGAGATCGTTTTTGGTCAGGGCTCGCTGACTCTTGTCGGTCGCTACGCTCAGAATTTTGGTGCTACCAAAATACTGATCGTGACCGACCCGGGGCTCATCGCCACAGGGTGGACCGGCCAGGTCGAGCGTTCGCTCCAGGCGGCCAGCATTCCATACGTCGTCTTCGACGGCGTCACGCCCAATCCCAAAGACGTTGAGGTCATGCGTGGGGCGGAGGTCTGCCGCGAGGAGAATTGCGATCTGTTGGTATCCGTCGGCGGCGGCAGCCCGACGGACTGTGCCAAGGGGATCGGCATCGTCGCGGGGAACGACCGGCCGATTCTCGAGTTCGAGGGGGTCGACGAGGTGCCGCTCCCCGGTCCGCCGCTGATTTGCGTGCCGACGACCGCCGGCAGTTCGGCCGACGTGTCGCAGTTTGCGATCATCGTCGATTCGGCGAGGAAAGTAAAAATCGCCATCGTCAGCAAGATGATTGTCCCGGACGTGTCCCTGCTCGACCCGGTCACCACGACGACGATGCCCTCGGAGCTGACGGCCGCTACCGGCATGGATGCCCTGACTCATGCCTTTGAGGCGTATGTCTCCACGGCCAGTTCCCCGCTGACCGACCTGCACGCGCTGGCCGCCGCGCGCGGCGTGGCCGACAACCTGGCCGCGGCCATTGGCCATCCGCAGGCCATGGAGTATCGCACGCCGATGATGATGGCCTCGTTGATGTCAGGCCTGGCGTTTTCCAATGCCAGCTTGGGAGCCGTCCATGCCATGGCGCATGCGTTGGGCGGGCTCATGGACCTGCCGCACGGCGAGTGCAATGCGATCCTCCTACGGCACGTGGTCGACTTCAACTTCGACCTGGCGGCCGAGAAGTACCGCCAGCTGGGCGAGGCCATCGGGCAATGTCTTGCGAGCCTGCCGCCAGAGGAAGCCAAGGCCGCCATTCTGAACCGCCTGGACTTCCTGGCCGAACAGGCGAAGATCAAGCATACCCTTGGCGACATCGGCGTGACCCGTGAACAGCTCACCGCGTTGGCTGCCAAGGCGGTTGCCGATCCGTGCCTGGCCACTAACCCCAAGCCCGCCACCCTCGAAGATCTCGAGGCCATCTATGTCAGAGCATTCCAGGCCTGAGCCGGACCCGCAATCGCTGCGCGCCAAGATCATCGGTCTCGGCGAGCGCTCGATCCGCAAGGGCTATTACCCCGAGCTCCAGAAGAAGCTCCAGTCGATCAGCCAGATCAACGAGCGGCTGGAGCAGCGGGTCGAGGAGCGCACCGCGGAACTTGTGGCGGCCAACGCGGCCTTGCGCCAGCAGATCCTCGAACGAGAGCAGACCGAGGCATCGCTCCAGCGGGTGTTGCGAGACCTCCGCGACTTCCACTCGATCGTCAATCG
>JBDKTH010000368.1:0-2006 GCA_039680305.1 Thermoguttaceae bacterium
GTAGAATAGTAATGGTTCCAGGGCAGCCCGACGGGCGAGGAGTACGCATGAAGACCGAGCTTTTTTCTCGCCGTTCCATACTTCCCGTCGCGATCGAAGCGGCCTTTGCCTGGCACACACGCCCAGGAGCCCTGGAACGATTGCTCCCGCCGTGGGAGAAGGTGCAACTCCTGAAGCGGACCGGCGGGATTCAGGACGGCGATCGGGTCGAACTACGTGTCCATGTCGGGCCCCTGCCCGTCACGTGGATCGCCGAGCACCGCGACTATCAGCCGAACCGGCAGTTCCGCGACGTGCAGATCCAAGGCCCCTTTGCCGCCTGGGACCATCTCCATCGATTCGAGCCGGAAGGGCCTGACGCGAGTGTGCTCGAGGATCGGATCGAGTATGCCTTGCCGGCCGGAATCGTTGGCCAATGGGCCGGACAGGGGACCGTGCGTCGCCGCCTGGAGCAGATGTTCCAGTATCGACACGCGACCACGATCGCCGATCTGGCGGCTCATGCCAAGTATCAAGGCGAACCGCTTGAGGTTTGCCTCAGTGGTTCATCAGGGCTGATCGGCTCGACGCTGGCTTCCTTTCTACGGTCCGGGGGCCACGGCGTGCGCCGGATCGTGCGAAAAGAGCCCGACGGCGATCCGAACGTCATTGCCTGGGACTCGGCTCACGGGACTTTGGAGGCGGAAAAACTCGAAGGCGCCGACGCGGTCGTGCATCTGGCCGGCGAAAGCATCGCCTCGGGCCGTTGGACCGAAGCCAAACGCACGCGGATCCGTGAAAGCCGCGTGCAGGGGACGCGGGAACTCGCGGCGGCGCTTTCGCGTCTCCAAACACCGCCCAAGGTCCTGATCGTCGCTTCGGCGATTGGCTACTACGGAAACCGTGGGGACGCGATGCTCGACGAAGACGCGGGCCCCGGGCGCGGATTTTTGGCCGAGGTCTGTCAGCAGTGGGAGGCCGCCGTCGAACCGGCCGCTGAGCATGGCATCCGAGTCGTGCACGCCCGTTTTGGGATCGTCCTGAGTCCTCACGGCGGCGCCTTGGCCAAGATGCTCCCGCTGGTGCGGCTCGGACTGGGCGGCCGGCTTGGGGATGGCCAGCAGTATTGGAGTTGGGTTTCGCTGGACGACGTGGTGGGCGCGATCCATCATGCGATCATCACTCCCACGCTGACCGGGCCGATGAACGTCACCACGCCCAACCCCGTGCAGAATGTCGAATTCACCAAAACCTTGGCCAGAATCCTCGGCCGGCCAGCGATCCTTCCCGCCCCGGCCGCCGCGCTGCGATTGGCATTGGGCGACATGGCCGACGAGATGCTTCTTGCTAGCACCCGGGCGATCCCTCACCGGCTTTTCGCCGCCGGCTACGAGTTTCGACATCCGACGATCGACGCCGCGCTGCGGCATCTGTTGGGCCGGGCGTAGGAAGGTCGGCATGCTTTTCCCCCCAGGAATCAGACGTTTCTTGTACAGGACTCCTTGCGTCGTAACATGCCGACCCGCGGCTGCGCCGCGTGACGGCATGCCACCCAGCTGCGTGACAGCACGCTACCCAACGCGACTGGCCCAAACGGCCCATCCCCGTCGGACAGCGATCGGGTATAATTCGGGAGTGTTACTGATCATCTGTCTATTGCTCCTTTAGGTTACCAAGGTTGAGATCGATCGGCGGTGTGCCACGGCTTGCCTGGAGGGCAAGCCGTGGCACACGATTGTCTTGTCTAGCTGAGAGCAATAGCTCGAAATTCCTTATACCGCATGTCCCAAGCCTTGACCAAACTCGCCTTCTCGCACGGAACGCTGACCCTGGAAGGGCTCGCGCAAGCAGAGCTTGCTTCCCTGTTCGGCCCGATCGGCTGGGTGTGGGATCGCCGGGTCAGTGCTTGGCGATGCGATGCGATCGAATATGTGGAAGTACTCCGCCGGCTGCGCGACGCGGCCCGCGGGGTCGACGATCAGGTGCCGCAATGGAAGTCGGTCGCCTGGCCCAAAGTCTCGCTCCCT
>JBDKTH010000337.1:0-4251 GCA_039680305.1 Thermoguttaceae bacterium
TCGCAAGCTCGGCACCGCCCTACTTGATTACCATCAGGATCAGGAAGCCTCAGCACTGCTTGCCCGGAAGGCAAGCCGTGGCACACGAATCGCCGCAAACTGGCACGACGGCGTCGTTCCGCTGTGACTCCAGGGCGGCGGTGAACAGGCGGTGGCTGAGGGCGGTTTCTTCGGGCGTCACGCAACCGGCGAATCGGCTGGCGGCGCGGCCGTGCGTCAGTTCGTAGAGGAAGGCGGCCCACATCTGGAGGATCGCGTCGGAAAAGCCGAACTCGAAGATCGGGCCGGTGATGCTCTTGAAGGCCGTTTCCTGGCCCATGTCGATCTGGCCCCACACCTGCTCGCCGCCTTCGTAGCGCAGCACGGCCAGGCGTTTGGGGTTCTTGGTGGAGAACCGAACGCCCGCCCGGGTGCCGAGGATCTCCAGGTACCAGGTGTCTTTTTCGCCGGGGGCGATCCGCTGCATCTTGAGCGTCATGGGGAAAGCGTCGCCCGTGGCCGGATCGGCCGCATCGCACAAGAGCGTGGCGTTGTCCCAGGTGTCGCACGGCGCCATGCGGCCGGCGCCGTCGGGACGCTGGGCGACGATTTTGGACAGGACTGCCCGGACCGTGCGAGGGAAGAAGCCGGCGCGAAACGGCACGTGGCAGGCGTGCATGCCCAGGTCGCCCATGCAGCCATACTCGCCGTTGAACTTCCCGATCCGCTTCCAGTTGAGCGGCTTGTGGGGATCCAGGTCGCTGGAGTGCAAGAAGCCGGCGTTGACCTCGATGATCCGTCCGAACGCGCCCGTCTCGATCATCCGCCCGATGCGCTGCACGGCCGGATGCAAGGGGAACTCCGAGGAACAGCGGGCGAAGACCGCCGGATGCTCAGCGAGGCAGGCGAGGATCGCCTGGTTGGCTGCCTGGTCGATGCCGAAGGGCTTTTCGCCCATCAGGTGCTTTCCCCCTGTAATGGCCGCGGTGTACAGCTCCTGGTGCAGGTGGTGCGGCACGGCACAGTAAACGGCCTCGACCTGGGGATTGGCTAGCAGGGCCCGGTAGTCGTCGGTCGCCTGGCGGATCGAGGGGAAGTTGTCGGTGTACCAGCCCAACAATTGGGGATTCCGGTCGCAGACCGCCACCAGGTGCGGCCGGCAGTCCATTTCGGGCAGGTGGGCCCAACGTGCCGCGGCGCTGGCGAACTCGCGGCCCATCAGGCCACAGCCGATGATCCCAAAACCGATCTGCTTCACAGCGTGTGCCCCAGTTCTTTTTCGGTATCGCCGATCGCTTCGTCGATCAAGTCCAGGCCCTTGAGCATGGTCTCGTCGTCCATGACGATCGCCGGGCTCATGCGCAGGATGTGCCCGGCGGGGATCCAGGCCAGCCCCTTGCGGAACGCCTTTTGATAGACCAGTTCTCCGGCCTTATCAAACGGTTCCTTCGTGGTCCGGTCCTTGACCAGTTCGACGCCCATCAGGCAACCCATCACGCGCACGTCGCCAATGATCGGATGCTCGGCCTTCATCCGCTCCAGGCGTCGTAGCGCCACGGCGCCCAGGTGCCGGGCATGTTCCAGAAGGTTTTCTTCCTCGATCACCTCCGTGGAAGCCAACGCCGCCGCGCACGCCATCGGGTTGCCGCCGTAGCTGCTGGAGGCCGAGATTTTTTCGAACGACTCCTTGTACGGCTCGCGCACGGCCACGCACGTTACCGGGAAGCCGTTGCCAAACCCCTTGCCGATCGACACGACGTCGGGAAGCACGTCCCAGTGCTCCATGCACAGCCAGTGGCCCGTGCGGCCCCAACTGGTCAGCACCTCGTCGGCCATCAACAGCAGCCGGTGCTCGTCGCAGTATTGGCGGAGCTTGGGGAAGAAGTCGTCGGGCGGCATGATCGAGCCGGCCCAGCCTTGGATCGGCTCCAGCACGAACCCGGCCACGTCGCCCACGGTCGCCTTGCAGATGTACTCATCGTAGAAGGCCAGGTACTGGTCGGTGTCGATCGTGCCATCCGGCCGGGTCCACAGGGGGCGATACGGGTCGGGCCGGGGAACCATGTGGGCGCCCGGCATGCGTACCCGGCCGTAAACCTGCGAGCGGATCTGGGCCAACGAGACGGCCCCGTAGGTCTTGCCGTGGAAATCGTTGAAGCAACTGATCATCTCGTTTCGGTTGGTGGCCGCGCGCAGGACCCGCATCCCGGCCTCCACGGCCGCGGTGCCGGCGTCGTAGAACTGGAATCCGGAAAAATCGCCGGGAAGCACCTCGGCCAGT
This sequence comes from Thermoguttaceae bacterium, assembly GCA_039680305.1. Taxonomy (GTDB): domain Bacteria; phylum Planctomycetota; class Planctomycetia; order Pirellulales; family Thermoguttaceae; genus JBDKTH01. The sequence continues at coordinate 2,261 of JBDKTH010000337.1, forward strand.
TTTTCGACCAGCAGGGTTTTGATCCGAGTGGTGAAATCGTGGGCGTTCATCAACTGATGGGCATACTTGGCCACCGCCTCGCTGACCTTCGGGTGGCAGTGCCCGAGCGTAGTCACATAGATGCCCGAGGAGAAGTCGATGTAGCGGTTCCCATCCACGTCGACCAGCGTGCAGCCCTCGCCCGACTCGAAGGCCACGGGGAAGAGCTTCACCTGGCTGCTGAGCCCTTTGAAGTATTTGGTGCACCGTTGGTGGTAGGCCGTGGATTGCGGACCCGGGGGCGGAACGGCGATCTGTGGGCAACGCGTGAGGTCCACCTTGGCCCAGGCCAGGGTGGAGAAGGCGGGCGTGGTCACGCTGTTCTCCTTGTGGCTTCGCGGCGATTGGCAATGTTCATTCGTGTTCATTGTAAACATTTCGAGGCGAACGTCAAGAGGCGAGGGCGGAAGGGCGATTGAGCCGGGCCGGCCGCGAAACTCAGAGCCGGGCCGTGTCGGCCCGATTCTTCTCGCACTTGGCTCTGACGGGACGGCACGCCCTGGAGACAGCGGTTGACAGTTCCCCTCACCCCGGCCCTCTCCCGGAGGGAGAAGGAGTTGGGAGAAAGCTGCTTTCAGGGTTTGGAGAAGACGATCACCCGAGTTCCCCAGGGCTCGAGCGGCATGTCGAACGCCTTGGGATCGAGTTGGGCCGGCTTCGAGTCTCCGTGCAAGCGGGCTTCCCAGGAGCCGACAAACTCGGGCTGTTCGACGCGAGCCGAAACGGGCTTGGCCGAAGAATTCATCAGGAGCAGCAGGCGCCGGTCGCCCTGTTCAAACGCGGCCCATTGCTCCGGCTTCAGGCCGGTCACGCGGACCTTGGCGTCGCAGCGATCGCCTTTCTGGAAGAGATCCTCGTAGCGGGCGATGATTTCGGCCGCTTCGCTCGTGTAGTAGAAACACCCGCCGTCCATCGTCGGCAGATACCAGATCAGGACGCCATTGGAGCCGCCGTCGACGAACTGTTGCAGGAGGCGATTGCGCCATGCGATCGGGTTGGGCCGCGCGGCCAGGTCGTTCTTCATCCACCCTGCCGTGGCTCGCAGCGGGGTCGGGCTCAGGAAATAGAGCTGACCGCCGATGAACGGCACACGGCCCAAGGCCTCACGCGTCGCCCGAATCGCCTCGCGGCTGCCGCCGTAGCCGGCAATGGCCAGGTCGAGGTGCGGGGCCAGCAAGGCCCAGTCGACGCCGTATTCGTCCCGCGTGGCCTGCCGCTGATAGCCGCTGTAGATCGAGAATTCGATGGGCCGGGCGCATCGCCGCAAGGCCGTGCGCACGTGGCCGACCAGGTCGGCGTTCTGCTGGCAGCGGAACATCACCCAGGCGTCCTTGTGCTTCGCGACGATCGTTTCTCCACTGAGTTTCACGTCGTCGCCCAGCCGCTGCTGCTTGCGGAACTCGCCAAGGCAGCGCGGGCAGAGGCAGAAGCCGCGATAGCCCTTGCCGCCCTCGGCAGGCCAGCAGACCGTCTGCTCGATGTCCCAGTTGACGGCCGTGTAGCCGTCGCGGTTGACCAGTTCGACGAGATCGTCCTCCATCGACCGCCGCATTTCGGCTCCTTCGCCCGACAGGAGCCAGGTGGGGCAGAACAGGTTGCCTCGCGGCGTGTCGTCGTAGCCGATCGCCCGCAACTCCGGATGATCCTTCACAAAATCTCCGGCCTTGCCGTGGGCCTCAAACGGCTCTCCCGGCTTGTTGAGCCACACGCGATGGCCGCGCGGCTGGAGGATCGACACCACGTTGTTGTGCACGTTGCCGTAAGTCCAGGTGACGCCGCTCTGCCAGGCGTTTTCCGCATAGGCCTCGGCCACCTTCTCGGCGTACATCGTCGTGTAGTGGCACGGGGCGATCCTCGCCTGTTTGGGCCGCACGTTCTTCAGCGGCGGCAGGATCACCAATTCGGTCGGTCGCACGATCGGCTTTTTGTCGGCCGACAGGCGATAGGTGAAC
>JBDKTH010001132.1:0-1780 GCA_039680305.1 Thermoguttaceae bacterium
GGGCACAAGGATGTGCCCGAGGTCGAGTGCGACCCCGTAGGACTGGGGTGCATGGGCAACTTTCAGTTGGGTGGCATGCCGTCACGCGGCGTAGCTGCGGGTCGGCATGTTCCTGGGACTTCCTGGGGCGAAAAAGCATGCCGACCCGTCGCTGCGCGCCGTGACGGCATGCCACCCAATTATCCCGCGTGGGGGGCAGGCGGCTTGCAGCAACCGCCAATTCTTCATATCCTCTCTTCTCGCTTGGCTCGTCAACCTGCAAGTCGTAAAGGTCGGGTGGTCGCTATGACCGACCGTTCATCGGTTCATGTGTCCGTGATGCTGGACGAGGTGCTCCAGGGGCTGGAACCGCGCGCCGGCATGGTGATCGTCGATGGCACCCTGGGCGGCGGCGGCCACACGCGGGCCTTGGCAGAACGAGTCGGGCCGTCGGGCCGAGTCATCGCCCTGGATCGCGACGCGGCCGCCGTGGAGGCCGCTCGGGCCAATCTCGCCGGGCTCCCCGTCGAGCCGGTTCAGGCCAACTTCGCCGATCTGGGCGAAGTGCTCCAGGAGCTGGGCATCGAGGCCGTCGACGGCGTGCTGTTGGACCTGGGCCTGTCGAGCGATCAATTGGCCGATGCCACGCGAGGCTTCAGTTTCGACGCCCCCGGGGAACTCGACTTGCGGTTCGACACGACCGTTGGCGAGCCCGCCTGGCAACTGGTAAACCGCTTGCGGGCCGAGCCGTTGGCCGATCTGATCTACCAGTACGGCGAGGAACGCTTCAGTCGGCGGATCGCCCGGGCGATCGTCGAGCGACGCCAGAAAGAGCCGATCCGGACGGCGGACCAGCTGGCCGACCTGGTGCGACGATGCGTGCCCCGGTCACGGGGCGAACGAATCGACCCGGCCACGCGGACCTTCCAGGCCTTGCGAATCGCCGTGAATGACGAGCTTGGCTCGCTGGAACGGGCACTTCGGCAGATTCCCGAACACCTCCGGCCAGGGGGGCGGGTGGCGATTATCAGCTTCCACTCCTTGGAGGACCGCCGCGTCAAAGAGGCGTTTCGCGGTGATTCGCGGTACGTCGTACTGACGAAAAAGCCGCTTCGCCCTGGTCCCGAAGAGGTAGCCACAAACCCTCGCTCCCGGAGTGCCAAGCTCCGCGTCGCCGCGCGGGCGTCGTAGATCGACCCCAGAATCCCACGTAGCGGCGTTTCCCAAAGGATGGAATAATACGCCGCCAAGGGCCAAACAAGGATGTTTGGTTGAGCCCGCGGTGCCCCCGCGGTTCGACCACCAAGACCAATGCAGGGATGTGCAATGGCAAGAAGAGATCTACCCAAAGAAACCGGCGAGCAGCAAACGGAAACCAGCCCTGCCACGGAGATTCTCGAGTCCGAAGGGCTGAGCATGGGCAAGGAGGTCAAGATCGGCCTGGGGGTCATCGTGGCCTTGCTGCTGCTCTTTGGCGGCGTGCTCTACTATCGGCTCAAAGGCCCGCCCAGCGACCCGGTCGCGAAGGACGAGCCGTCTGCAGCGGCCAGCGAGAAAACCGAGGCCGGCTCGGCGGCGAAGAAGACGGCGTCGACGACTGCCGCCACCTCGCCGACCGTTGTTACGGCAACCGGAGGCTCGGATGCCGGCCGGACGAAGCTCTCGGTATCGGATATGGCCGGGTGGAGCGGCGCCGCGGATAGCACCAAGACCAAGGCGCCAGAGAGCCGTTCGGACACGCGCGGTACTTCCACGCTGCCGAACTATATGCCGTCGCGCACGGGCGCCGCAGGCAGCAATC
>JBDKTH010000858.1:0-5713 GCA_039680305.1 Thermoguttaceae bacterium
ACAAAAGGTTGTTTCTTGGGCGGTCGCACGACTGCCCCACGACGCTTATCATGCCATATTTGCTGGCCCAATTTCGACTGGTTATGTGGGCCACCCGAAGAAAAAAAAGGGGCGGCCAAAAAGAAGAATGGGAATTATGGGACCAATGAGGAGGGCCGCGGGAAAGAGGAGAGTGGGGAAGGTTGGAGTCGGCGGGCCCTGGTGTTGGCGTGGGGTACTGGGTAGCGGAGCGCAAAAGCCAGCGGCACGGCGGAGCGTGCCTGCAACTGTTCTTGCTTGGCACGATGTCCAGCGGCAGAAACGACCGTCGGGTCCGCGAGGATCGAGACACTTGACGGAGATCAGCTTTCCCCTTATGAATAGCCCTAGTTCCGGTTGGAGCGTGAGCCCATGAAAAGGAGGGGATTGCGATGTGTGAACACTGCACGAGACGAGAGTTCCTGGGAACCGGGGTCGCGGCGAGCGGTGTGATGCTCGCCAGCGCGGCCTGGATGCACGCTTGGGCCTCCGAAGTGCCGCCTAAGCCCCGGGGAAAAGCGAAGATCTGCGTTATCTTCACCGGCGCTCCAGGGCCGGAGGACCGCGGGTGGAACGCGGATCCGAAGCAGATGGAAGCCATGAAAGCCCGTTTGGCCGAGGCGGAGAAGAAACTGGGAAACGTCGAACTCGTGATCGGCCAGGCCAACAGTGCCGAGCAGACGGCCGCGTTGCTGAATCAGGCGGGGCCGAGCACGCCGGTGTTGGCCATCAACCTGCATTGTTTCGCCTTGAAGCGGGTGGTGCAGCCGATTCTCGACGGGAAGCATCCGATGCTCGTCTTCTCGTTGCCGGCTAGCGGTCATGATTGGATGTATCCTCACCGTTGGCAACGTCAGGGGTATCCAGTCACGCTCCTGCCCAGCAGCGACTACAACGAACTCGAACGAGGAGTTCGTCTGCTGCGGGTGATTCCGATGATGCGGCAAACCCGGATCCTGCTGTTCCCGCCCGCTCGCGGCACGACGCCCGCCCAGTCGCCGGACGAGGTCAAGAAGCGATTGGGGGCCGAGGTCGTGGCTGTCTCGGAGAAGACCTTCGATGATCTGATCTCCGGGGCCGACGACCAGGCGGTTCGCGCGGAGGCTGCACGCTGGAAAGAAGGGGCGAAGGCGATCCTCGAACCCAACCAGGAGGACATCACGAAGGCCGCCCGGATCAGTGTGGCGCTGGAGAACCTGATGAAACAGGAGCAGGCCCAGGGGTTGGCTATTGGCACGTGCATGGGGTGGTTGCCGAAGGGTTTCCCGTGCCTGGGCTTCACCCGGCTGCGCGACGCCGGCATCCCGGCCGCCTGTGAGGGCGACATGGACTCGTTGCTCACCATGCTCCTGTTCCAATACATGATCGATCGGGCCGGGTTCCAGGGCAATGCGACCTTCGACACCTCGCGCAACGTTCTGTGGACCGCCCATTGCACCGCGCCGCTCGTGATGGACGGCCCGGGCGGCAAGCCGGCCCCCTACCTGCTGCGCGGGCATTCCGAAGTGGGCTGCAGCGGCTGTGTGCCCGAAGTCCAGTACCGGCTCGGCGAAACCATCACGCGCACCAAGCTGGTCAACCTGGACACGATTCTCGCCTCGACGGGCAAGATCGTCGAGGTTCCGGAGAGATCGGTCCGGGCCTGCCGCACCCAGATTGTCACCGAAGTGCGCGACGCGGCGAAGATGGCCGCCAACTGGAGCAGCGTTCTCGACACGGACGATGCGATGACGCTGCTGCACCGGGTCGTGTTTTACGGCGACCACATGGATAGCCTCGTCCACCTTGCGCGGCTGATGAACCTGAAGGTCGTCGAGGAAGGCTGAGTCCGTGGGCCTATGGAAAGGCTCAACGGAGGGCCCGCGAAGAGACAAGGTGGAGCGATATCGATGGTCCTTCGCGGGTCCTAACGGACGTGGATAAGCATGACGTCGTCGCCGGGGATGGTGATTTTGAGGCCATCCCCGATGAACTGGCGAGCGTCGAGGTTCGAGGTCTCGCTTGGCCCCTGACTACCGGCCGAGGTTGCCGTCGCGGTCAGCCTGGTGGCGATTGTCGGGCTGGTCAGCGGATGAGGCAGTTTCTGCGGATGCAGCGTGCAGGTGACCTCATGCTGATCGGGGTCGAGGTTGGCCAAAAGCAGATAGGCCTCGCCCGGCCGGCTATAGACGGCAGCGGCGCAGCGGGGATGCGACAGGGTGACGGCCTGATTGCGCCAGTCGGCGAACCGATAGCTGCCGATGTCGCCCAGCGGTTTCAACAGGGGGAGCAGGGCGAAGGTCTCCTCGCTGGCCGGCCAAGGGGCCACGCCGTTGAGGAACGCCTCGATGGCGAAGAGCCGGTGGAGTCGGCGGGGCGCGTTGCGGTCGAGGACGCCGTAGCTGATCGCGCCCCGGGGAATCGCGCCGGCCAGCGACGTCTCCAGTGGCAGGTCTTGCAGGTCCGGCGCCCGGTCGGTCCATTTCCGATAGCCCCATTCCGTTGCCACGACGTAATCGGCGAAGTTCTCGAGGGCAAACATCGGCGTCGTGGTGTTGTGGATGATGACCAACCCGGTCGGGCCCACGCGCTGGCGGGTCCACTCCATCAGGTCCAGCATTTCATCCATATCCCAGTGGCCCTTGGCCGGCGCTTTGGGGTCGTGTTGGCCTTCATGCAAGGGATTCGAGCAGAGCAGGGCCACGTTCCAGTCGTAGTAGACGCCGTCGAGGGGATGAGTCTTGAGGACGCGGTCGATCGAGAGCTTCAAGAAGTCGAGCCAGCCGGACCGGAGGCACATCTGGGCGCCGAACTCGTGGTTGGGACGGTAGAAATTGTGCCGCAGGTTTCCTTTGCGGTCCTTCCGGGCCCACTCGTCGCCGTGCTGCTGAAACTCCTTGGCGCTGGGATGCAGTTCCTTATTCGAGAAATAGGTTGCCGTTCGGATGCCCGCCTTGCGGCAGTCGGTGAGCACTTTGTCGTAGCGATCCATGTCGGGGTAGGGAGGATAGACGCCGTCGCGCCAGAACAGGCCGTCGTCGTAGTAGTCGCCGTCGTTGTGGCAGTGGACGGTCTGAATGCCCTTTTGCGCCCAGCGCTGGATCTCGTCGGTCGACACCCAGTTGCCGCGGTTGCGATTGAAGGAGGTGTGGATCCAGGGCCGCTGCGCGCGGCCTTCGAGGAGCGGGAAGGCCAGATAGAAGTCAAAGACGCAGGTACTCGGCAGCGAAACCGCGGCGTCGGGGCTCCACAGGGGCGCGACCGATAGGGCCAACCCCGGCGGGTCTTGATGGCGGTCCAACAGGCACTGGCCCCCGCCCCGGCGCCCGGTGATGGCCAGTTCCCATTGCGAGAGATCGGACCCCACGAACCATTCCAGTCCCTCGACGCCGGGATCGACCAGGATCATGGAACGCGGCACGTAGCGAGTCTCGACGACTGTGTCGGAGGGTTGGCCAAGTCGCAGTTTTCCCCAACGGTTGCTCCCGAACGAAAACGGCGGGGCCTTTTCCTCCTCCGTGGTCCCTTCCCGATAGCCGTAGTCGGAGAGGCTCGGGGCAACGACGGTGGCCAGCGGGCAAATCTCTCGCACGCTGGCACCGGCCGGAGCGAGCACCTCCTTGCGGATCTTGACGTATCCCCAGCGATACTGATAGGTCGACTTGACCCGAAGGCCGGAGTCTCGACCGGCCTGATCCTTCAGCGAGCACTCGATCACGACGATCTCGTTGAGGCCCTCCCGGCGGTGCGCGACGGTCGGGGCCGAGTCGTTCAGGTCTGTCAGCAAGGTTCCGTTCTTGTCCCGGACGCGGGTTTCGATGGGCCGCACAAGCAGGTTTGCGGCCTTTACGTGCGTCAGGGTGAGCCGCGTGATCGCACCGCCCTTTTTCAGGTTTTGCTCGATTGTGCAGTAAGGGGTGCGAAGGGTCAGAATGCCGGAGGCCTCGTCGCGCTGGACCGTGTAGGCTTGGGGCCACACCCGGGAAACCGCCGGGGGGGCGGCTGACGCGCCTGTGGCCAAGAGGAGGAGCATGACCGTGCACAGGCAGGTCTTTTGCATCGCCAAACGGCTGTCGCTAGTGCAGTGTCTCGCGCAGCTCGTGATTCTTGGGTGGCATGCCTGTCTTACGCAGGATAAGTACCGGCATTTCCGAGACACTACACTAGATCGGCGGACAAATGCGCGGAACGGAGAGGCAGCGGTTATCATCTTCGTTTCACCTCGGGGAAGGCGTTTCAACGTTTGGTTTGATGCGGGGCTCCCGCGAAGCCCAGCTCACGTCCAGAGGTCGTAACCCTGAATATGAGCGGGGGATGCGGCGAAGTCAACTCTCTTGACTGCCCCCGGCGGGCAGGGCAGGGGGCTTTTCCACGCTCGCGGGACCGAGGCGCTTGACGACACCCTCGCTGGATGCCAGAATCCACCAAGTAGCGTGATTCGAATCTCTATTAGCAGGAAGACCACGATGAGAAAGACGGCATTGATCGTTCTGGCGTGTCTGGCCGCTGCGTCGGCGGCGGTTGCCGCGGATCAAGGCGCCCCGCAGTTCACGAAGTTGACCCTTTCCGACCAGTTCTATTGCGAGGGTGCCTACTATGGCGACTTCAATCGGGACGGCCGGATGGACGTTGTGGCTGGACCGTTCTGGTTCGAAGGGCCGGACTTCAAGAACCGCCATGAGATCCGCGAGCCGAAGACGTACGATCCCAAGGGGTATTCCGACAATTTCCTGACCTACACGGGCGATTTCAACGGCGACGGCTGGACCGACATCTTCTACGCTCCGTGGCCCGGCAAGGAAGGGTTCTGGTACGAAAACCCGGCCGACCGGGGCGGCCCCTGGAAGCAGCATTCGGCCCTGCAGGACGTGTGCAACGAATCGCCCATCTGGGGCGATGTGACGGGCGACGGCCGGCCAGAGCTGATCTACAACACGACGGGCTACCTGGGCTATGCCACCTACGATCCGGCGAAACCGGAAGCCCCCTGGACCTTCCATGCGGTCTCCGGCAAGAGCGCCCGGTATCAGCGGTACACCCACGGCGTCGGCTTCGGCGACATCAACGGCGACGGCCGCGTGGATCTGGTCGAGAGCATTGGCTGGTGGGAACAACCCGCCGAGATCAAGGAAGGCCAGCCCTGGCCGTTCCATGCCGCACGCCTTGCCGACGCCGCCGCGCAGATGCTCGTCTACGATGTGGACGGCGACGGGCACAACGACGTGATCACGGCCTGGCATTGCCATCACTATGGCCTGGTCTGGCAGAAGCAGGTGCGGCAGCCCAACGGAGAGATCGCCTGGCAACAGAACGTGATCCTCAAGCCGGAACCCGACCTGAACTCGCCCGAACTGCGGATCAGCCAACTCCACGCCCTGGACCTAGTCGACATCAACGGCGACGGCCTCAAGGACATCCTGACCGGCAAGCGGTTCTGGGCCCACGGGCCGAAAGGCGACAAAGAGCCTGACGCCCCGGCCGTCGTCTACTGGTTCGAACTGAAACGCGGTGCACAGGGAAGCGTGGAGTACGTCCCGCACATGATCGACAACAACTCGGGCGTCGGCACTCAAGTGGCCTCGGCGGACCTCAACGGCGACCGCATCCCGGATGTGATCGTGGGGAACAAGAAGGGGATTTTCCTTCAACTCAGTGGGGCGAAGAAGTAGCAGGTGGGGCGGGCCGAGCTTGCAAGGCCCGTCAGATGCGAAAACGG
>JBDKTH010000634.1:0-8088 GCA_039680305.1 Thermoguttaceae bacterium
AAACTGGGTTATATACTCACACGGGCGCAAGGCGATGAAGTCAAAACGCCTTCGTTACGCCCGGGATCGCTACAGGATACACACCGCTGCGGTCGGCCACAACCGGCGGCGTGGCGTCGAAGGCGTAGCGATCCGGCGACAGGCTCACCCGCGACTGGAACGCCTCTTGCCAGCCGACCACCTGGCCCGAGTAGCTCGCCATGCGGCCCATAATGGCCGTCATCGTGCTCATTGCCCCATAGTCCACCTCGTTGTGCGGCTTGTTTTCACGGATCGCGTCCACCAACACGTCGAGTTCCACCTGGTAAGGGTTGGCCATACGGCCGCGGAACCGCCACTCACTCGTGCCGCGGATCCGTCCCCGTGCCACTTCGGCCTCGCCCAGCGGGCCGTGGACGTGCACGGCCGAGGTGTTCCAGCAACCGGCCAACTGCCGGCTCTGGGCAAACATCCGACTCCCATCGGCAAAGGTGTATTCGACAAACTGGTGGTCGTAGATGTCACCGTGCTGGTTGGGCAGGTAGACCAGGCGTCCGCCCTGGCCCTGGGCACTGACCGGATAGGCCCCTTTGATCCAGAGGGCCAGGTCGATGTTGTGGATCAGCGCATCGACCAGGTAATCGCCGCCCAGCCAGAGGAAGTGATAGGGATTGCGGAGCTGGTAGGCCATCTCGGTCATGTCGGCCGACCGCGGCGGCGTGTCGCGCAGGTAGCCCGTGTTCCAATAACACCGCATGAGCATCACGGGACCGATCGCACCGTCCTGGAGCCGTTTGACCGTTTCCTGATCGCACTGGTTGTGACGCGACATCAGCCCCACGCCGATCTTCAGCCCCTGCCGCTTGGCCTCCTCGTTGGCCGCCAGGATTCGCCGTACGCCCGGGGCGTCGACGGCCACGGGCTTTTCGATGAAGAGGTGCTTTTTCTGCTTCACGGCATACTCGAAATGCAGCGGCCGGAACTGTGGCGGCGTGGCCAGGATCACCAGGTCGACGCCACTGTCGATCGCCTTCTGGTATGCGTCGAATCCGACGAACCGCCGCTCGGGCGGCACGTCGAGTTGCGAGCCGAACCCGGCGTGCGCCTCGCGATCGTATGCGGCCGCTTCGCCTTTGACGAGGCTCGCCAGGCTGGCGTCCAGCCGGTCGCCAAACAGATCGGCCATGGCCCAGAGTTTGATCGGGCCGCGGGTGCGCAGGGTCTGGGTGAGGGCCCCTGTGCCGCGCGAGCCGCAACCGACGAGTGCCACCTTGATCACGTCTTGCCGAGCCTGCGAGCCTCGATCCTGGTCGTACATGGTATTCTCCCTGCAGTTCGTGATGTGGCCGCCGCTCCTCGCGGTCGTCCGGCGCCGGTCGGTCCGTCGGAGCAAGCGGCAAGCTGTTGCGTATAACGCAACAGCTATTGCGTACTGGTAAACACACGATACCTCCTTCGGCCGCACCGTGTCAAGTGCCCTACTTGACATTCCCCCGCCACCGCCGGAAGCTGGTAGCAGTTGAAACCCGGCCTGCAGGATGCAACCGATTCCACGTATGCCGGTGGCGACGCAGTCGCCCGCCATCCAACATTCCCACCGATCGACTGAGGCATCCCAGCCACACTCGGCCCAACGCATCGAGAGGAGTTATTCGATGAGCGATGTGCAACGAGATCTGATCACCCGACGTGGACTCCTCAAGGGAGCAGCGGCCATCTCAGCCTTGGCGTTTTCCGGCGAAGCCGGCAGTGCTTCTGCCAGCCAAGCGGCCCCAGCAAACCTGATCCAGCAGGAAAACGCCAAGGAAGGATCGACCAACTGGCAGCTCACGCGCGTCCGCGTCGACAAGAGCGACGGCTGCCGCTCGCTGCCGATCGAAGGCTACTGCTCCAAGCAGAGCGTGGCCGCGGGCGAGAAGCTCCAGATCATGGTCTCCACGACGCCGGCCGAAAAGTTCCAACTCGAAATCTTCCGCACCGGCTACTATGGCGGACGCGGGGCCCGGCTCATGAAGACCCTCGGACCGCTGGAGGGCAAGACGCAGCCGACGCCCAAGCCGGACGCGCGGACCATGCACGAATGCCGCTGGGAACCGGCCGTTGAGTTGACGATTCCCGCCGAATGGCCCAGCGGCGTCTACCTGGGCCGGCTCACGACGCTGCCCGCCAAGGCCGACCAGCCCTACTGGCAAAGCTACGTCGTCTTCATCGTCCGCGATCAGCGCCCGGCCGACATCCTCTTCCAGTGCAGCGACAACACCTGGCAGGCCTACAATGGCTGGCCCTATAAGTTCTCGGTCTACACGCATCCCAAAGGCGGCCAGGGCCCCTGGGCCGACGTAAGCTTCGACCGCCCCTACGGGCGCGAAGCCCAGTTCTCGGGAATCGTCAACGACCCGCTCTCGGTCGGCTCGGGCGGCTACCTGACGTTCGAATTCCCCTTGGCCTACTGGCTGGAGCAGCAGGGCTACGACGTGAGCTACTGCTCCAACAGCGACCTGATCACGCCGGATCGCGGCCTGAAGTGCAAGGCCTTCTTGAGCGTGGGCCACGACGAATATTGGGACATCCGCCAGTACAACAGCGTGGTGGCGTTGCGCGACGCGGGCGTCAACCTCCTGTTCCTCTCCGGCAACGCCGTCTGCTGGGTCAGCCCCTTCAAGCCAAGCACCGACGGCCGGCCGAACCGAGTGATCTTCCGCGGCGGCCCCTACGGAGCCAAGTATCGTTATGCCGAGATGGCGGAGAAGGCGCACGGCCCGTTCCCCGAACGCGGCCCGGACGAAGGCTATCTGATGGGCGCTCGCAATGTGAATCCGGTCAACGGCGGTGGCGACTGGATCTGTGCCAAGCCCGAACACTGGATCTTCGCCGGCACGGGGATGAAGCGGGGCGATCGCGTGCCCGGACTGATCGGCTGGGAGTATCACGGTGATCCGCCCAGCGACCTGCCCGGCCTGGAGGTTGTGGCCGAAGGCACGGCGTGGCAGGGCGGCGTGAACCCGCAGCATTGGACCGCCACGATCTACCCCGGTCCCAAGGGGAACTATGTGTTCAACGCCTCGACGATCTTCTGGTCCCAAGGTCTGAGCATGCCGCCGGGCCACACCCTCCCCTGGTCCCACTGGAGCCGGCCTCATGGCCCCGATCCCCGTGTCCAGCAGATCATGCAAAACCTGCTCCGTCGGGCCTGTGGCAAGGTGTAGCGTCCTCCGGTCGCAAGCGACCGGGCTAAACCTGGCGTCGTGGAAACATAAACGGTATTGCGTTTAGCCGCGGCACTTGTGCCGCGTCCGTTGCGCTCGCTTGGTTATGCGGGTGGCGATGATTCAGATAGCACAACCAGAATCGATCACCGTTGGAGACATACGATGAGTGACAGGCAACCCGAACTCACCCGGCGTGGACTCCTCAAGGGCGCAGCGGCCATGTCCGCCCTGGCGTTTTCCGGCACGGCGGGCGGTGTTTCCGCCAGCCAGGCCGCCTCGACGAACCTGATCCAGCAGGAAAACGCCAAGGAAGGGGCGACCGACTGGCAGCTCACGCGCGTGCGTCTCGACAAGAGCGACGGCTGCCGCTCACCGTCGATCGAAGGCTACTGCTCCAAGCAGAGCGTAGCCGCGGGCGAGAAGCTCCAGATCATGGTCTCCACCACGCCGGCCGAAAAGTTCCAGATCGAGATCTTCCGCACTGGCTACTACGGTGGACGTGGGGCCCGGCTTATGAAGACGCTCGGCCCATTGGAGGGCAAGCCCCAACCGGTGCCCACCCCAACGGCGCGGACCATGCACGAATGCCACTGGGAGCCGACCACCGAGTTGACGATCCCCGCCGACTGGCCCAGCGGCGTCTACCTGGGCCGGTTGACCACGCTGCCCGTCAAGGACGATCAACCCTACTGGCAAAGCTACGTCGTCTTCATCGTCCGTGACCAGCGCCCGGCCGACATCCTCTTCCAGTGCAGCGACAACACCTGGCAGGCCTACAACGGCTGGCCCTACAAGTCGTCCCTCTACACGCATCCTAAGGGCAACGGGCCTTGGGCTGATGTGAGCTTCGATCGGCCCTACGGCCGCATGCCCCAGTACACGGGGATCGTCAACGACCCGCTCTCCGTCGGTTCCGGGGAGTATCTCCTGTTTGAGTTCCCCTTGGCCTACTGGCTCGAACAGCAGGGCTACGACGTGAGCTACTGCTCCAACGTCGACCTGATCTCCCCGGATCGCGGCCTGAAGTGCAAAGCCTTTCTGAGCGTAGGGCACGACGAGTATTGGGATATCCGCCAATACGAAAGCGTGGTCGCCATGCGCGACGCGGGCGTGAACCTCCTGTTCCTCTCCGGCAACGCCGTCTGCTGGGTCACCCCCTTCAAGCCCAGCACCGACGGTCGTCCAAACCGGATCATCTTCCGAAGTGGGCCCTATGGCGGAACGTACATGTGGGCCGAGGACCGGATCAAGACCAACGGCCCGTTCCCCGATCGCGGCCCGGACGAAGGCTACCTGATGGGCGCTCGAAACCTGCGTCCGGTCAACGGCGGCGGCGACTGGATCTGCACCAAACCCGAACACTGGGTCTTCAGCGGCACGGGGATGAAACGCGGCGAATGCGTGCCGGGGCTGATCGGCTGGGAATTCCACGGCGACCCGCCCACCGACCTCCCCGGTCTGGAAGTCGTGGCCGACGGCATCGCCTGGCAGGGCGGCGTGAATCCGTCGCACTGGACAGCCACGATTTACCCCGGTCCCAAGGGGAACTATGTGTTCAACGCCGCGACGATCTTCTGGCCCCAAGGCCTGAGCACCCCGCCCGGTCACACGCTTCCCTGGTCCCACTGGAACCGGCCCCACGGCCCCGATCCGCGTGTCCAGCAGATCATGCACAACCTGCTCCGCCGGGCCTGCGACAGAACGTAAGGCGTAGAGCGAGAGGGCGTGATTCGCCCTCAAGCCTCTTTTGGTCCTCAGGCTGTCAACGTTGAGATCGACTGACGGTGTGCCACTGCTTGCCTGGAGGGCAAGCAGTGCGGCGGCTTCGTTTTGGCCGGATCTTGGGAGACACTGCTTGCCCTCCAAACAAGCAGTGGCACACGGTTGTCTATCTGAGGACCAATAGCCGCGGCACTTGTGCCGTGTGCGCTAGGGCATGGCGAAGGTCTCGCCGTTGGCCCGCGTGATCATCGACGCCAGGATCCGCGGTTCGGTCGTTTCGCTGACGAAGCGCACGGAACCATCGGCCACGAGGAAGTGGCAGCCACCGGGATGGAAGGAGTAGAAACTCTCCCCGCGGATGTTGTTGCAGTTGATCGCGCACGGTCCGCCGCCCGAGGCCGGCGAAGAGCCATCCGTGTTGGCCCCATCGAGGTGATGCTCCCCGTTGAGCAAATCCCCCCATCCAGCGCCGTTCGCGCCATGGGTCGCGCTGGGAGGGGTGCCGGGCGCCGTGGCGGTCCCCTTGCGCCAGAGATTCGGGCCGCCCACGCGTTCCCCGACCATCACCGTATTGGACGTGCCATCGAGGATGTCGGCCATGCGGCTGGTGTACACCGAGGTGCTGCCAGGCAGACGTTTGACTTCCCGCATCACGCCAGACCGCTGTCCGGACGAGGTGCCGAATGCCCGGTTGGCGTAGTTGCCCGCAACGCCCGTGGTGGCAAGATAGTCGGAGGCCGCCTCGCGCGTATGGAGGTCGGGAAGCCCCGCCCCCAGCGAGGCGCCCGGCAGGACCACGTCGAACACGCGATTCGAGCCGGGCGTGGAGGGACACTGGTAGGTCGTCAGCGGCGTGGAGATCACGTCGATGTTGCTCTGCACGACCGTCGCATTGTGGCCGAAGCCGACCGCCTCTTGAAACGCCGGCGTCCGGCTGTCGTACTTCTGGTACAACGCCATCTGTTCGATGTACGGGAGAATCCGCGTGCCCCAGCATTGGACGTTGATGCTCGTCGCCGTCATCTCCGCCATCCAGGCAAAGGGAAACGTGTTGTTCGAATCATGGTAGTTGTGCAGGCCCAGTCCAATCTGCTTGAGATTGTTCGAACACTGGGACCTTCGCGCCGCTTCTCGCGCCGCCTGGACGGCCGGCAGTAGCAACGCGATCAGGATTCCAATGATGGCAATGACCACCAGCAGTTCGACCAGCGTGAAACCACCCCTCCACCATCTTCTAGGATGTCTGGACATAACTCGCTCTCCTCTGTCAGCCAAGCCGTGATATGAACTCGACGACTACGCCGCAATACGCTTGGAGATCGAGATGCCCCTGGTGAGACAACCCTCAATATAACCGGCGACGCATTGCCCGCAAGTGTTTTATGACCATCCTCTACCGAGGGAGGAAGGGGTGGGATGTCTCGCGATCGACGTCCTCCCCCCGACAAAATGGCCGATGCTCGGCAAGATAGACAACCGACCTCAGAGCCGGGCCGTGTCGGCCCGGAACCGGGGCGACACGCCCCGGCTCTGATCTGGGAATTGCTCGCAGTCGACTACCGCTCGTATTGGTCAGAACCCTATCGGGCGCCGCTTGCCTGAACCGGCGGCGACGGGGCCTTCCAGAGGATCACCGTATGGGGCAAGGCCTGCATCAGGTCGCGGACGCCCGCCGCGGTAACGTGCGTGCCGTTGAGGTTGAGCATTTCGAGACGCGTCAGGGGTTTGATGTAGACGAGCCCCTGGTCGGTGATCGGCGCGTTCGACAGGTCGAGCGACAGGAGACGATCGAGGCCCGGTAGAGTCGCAAGGTCGGCGTCGGCCGGTTTCTTGGCCGAGAAGGTGGCAAAGGCAACCCCCGCGACATAGACACCCCGATAGTCGACATTCGGCTGAAACGACAAGAGCGGAGCCAAGGCCCGCTGTTGCTGCCGGGATTGTTGCACTTTGATGCCAATCCAACTGCAAAACGCGCTGACCGAGAGCACGAACACCATCAACATCCGGAGCGTGAACTGGAAGCCGATCAACTCGGGCTTCGTCTCGTCTTCCTTCTCGGAAGCGTGGCTGGCAACCACGGCTGGCGATGGCTTGGAATCCGCGAGCGAAGGTTCAGCCGCAGCGTCGCGTACGGTTACGAATTTGGAAAGAACCGCGGTGGCTTGGGGAATCTGCTCGGGGGCGAGTTTGTTGGTCTCGTTGTGGTGGCGGCATTGGATGAACAATCTTCCCGGTGGGCGGAGCCAGCGGCAGTAGAGTATCTCGCTCCAGGGGGTGAATTGCAGGCGGTCTCCCCCCCTGCTAAACACCCCGCGAATCATCCCGCGAACCAGCCCATGCTCGCGCAGTTCAACTCCGTGGGACAAGACGCGAATCGCCATGGCCGAGTTGAAGGGGATCAGCATGAAATAAATCCACCCCTGCGTCACCATAATCCACTTGGGGAGGGTAAAGTCAAGGGCGAACAAGAGGATCCCGAAAAGGATCGAAACCACGCCAAAGACGAAGGCGGCGATGATCCAGATCGTCGTCCCCCGGCGTCTGAGTCGCAGCAGCAACCGGCCAGCCTTGCGCTCGGCACTCAGGCGTCGGTCGGTGACCTCAAAGAAGAACCACCAGAGGAACAACGCCGCGAGCAGGAGGGTCAGATACTCGATCATCGGCCACGCCTGGGTAGGGAACCTCCGGGGCCAGACGCCCAAGCAACGGCGAGGCGGCTGCCCCACCGTTGAGTATACGGGAGGGACGAGAGCCGGGGCAAGGAGCCACGCCAGGCGCCACGGGCGCGCCAAGCCGGAAAGGCAGACGAAACACATGCCACTCGTTTCCGGCCACATTGTCTATGGGACAGGCGTCGCGGCTACCCGGGAATTGCACGGGATGTCGGCCCCAGGATTCCGGAGCCCGCAAGGCCTTCCTAACCGGTACAAGCGGCCCTGCGGAGACTACCGGAGAGAGGAATTCTGTAAAGTTTTCGGTGCAAAATGTTCACGTCTGATTACACTGAAAGCTATGTCCTGGGCCGAATGTCCGTGTCTGGCGTCGGCCCAGAGCTGCCGGGGCAACTCCCGGCCAGTCCAGATCGTGGTCCACGTTGGAGTGAGTGGGGCAGGCAACACCTCTTGCGGTTTTCTGATGACCGCCCCGAATTCACTTCCCGCGTCGGCCGGACTACAAT
>JBDKTH010000065.1:0-3097 GCA_039680305.1 Thermoguttaceae bacterium
TACGACCGATTCTCGCCTCCGGCAACACCCGGTGCGTCATTTCGGGCGTCGCCCGAGTCCGGGAACGATTCCCGTGGGGGCCTGGAAGCCGTGGCGGCCGGGCCCTGGCATTTGCGATCGGAATAAGCGATAATCGATCTGGCGGTGCTACCTCGCACCATGGAACTACTGGAGTCTGGCAGCAAGAGAAGGTGATTGCGATGAGTGAGCAGACGACGCGGAGGAGCTTTCTGTGCAAGTCGGCCTTGACCGGTGCCGCCTTTGCCTTGCCATCCCTCGTGCCCGCCCATGTGTTGGGCAAGGACGGCGGCACGTCGCCTAGCGAAAAGGTGGTTTTCGGGGTGATCGGGATCGGGCCCCGCTGCACGTATGACCTGAAGGCGATGCTCAATCTGCCCGACGTGCAATGTGTCGCCATTGCCGACGTCCAGGCCAGTCGCCGCGACGCCGGGAAGCGCCTGGTCGACGAGTACTACAAGAACCAGGCCCTCAAGCTCTATCGCGACTTCCGCGAACTGCTCGACCGCAAGGACATCGACGCCGTGCTGATCGCTACGGGCGACCGCTGGCATGCTCCCGCGTCGATGATGGCCGCGGAGGCGGGCAAAGACATCTACAGCGAGAAGCCCTGCGGGCTGACCATCGACCTGTGCCAGCGATTGGATGAGACGATCAAGCGGACCGGCCGGGTCTTCCAGACGGGCACGCAGCGGCGGAGTGTGCCGAACTTCCAGCAGGCCGTGCAACTCGCCCAGACCGGGAAGCTGGGCAAGCTTCACACCCTGTACGCGAGCATCTACACCCCCAGCATCCTGACGGAATGGCTCCCCAGCGAACCGACTCCCGATCGGAACGTGGTCGACTGGAACCTGTGGCTGGGCCCGGCGCCGTGGCGTCCGTACAACGCGAAGTACGTCACCGGTGGCTGGCGCGGCCACTGGGACTTCGATTCCGGTGCCCGGCTGCTCGATTGGGGCGCGCACACCCTCGACCTGTGCCAGTGGGCCAACCAGGCCGATAACACGATGCCGATCGAGTACGAGCCTTTGGAAGACAAGATCATCTGCCGCTACGCCAACGGGGTCCGGCTGGTGTTCGATTTCCTCAAGCAACCCTTCGGAAATCGCGATCCCCACTACATCACCCGGCTCGGGACGTGCCCCGTGCGGTTCGAGGGCGATGCGGGATCGGTGGAAACCGGCGACAGCGGCGAGATCGTTGTCAAGCCCGAGTCGCTGGCCGCCAGCATTCCCGCGGCGGCAAAGCGAGTCCGCGGCCTCGACGTCTCCGCCCACGCCCGCGACTTCTTCGACTGCGTCAAGACGCGGAAGGCGCCTATCTGCAATTCCTCGGTGATGCGGCACTCCCACGTGGCCTGCCACGCGGCCGCTTTGTCGTGGATCCTCAACCGCAAGCTCCGCTTCGATCCTCAGAAGGAAGCCTTCATCGACGACGCCGAAGCCAACGGCCTGCGGTCGCGGCCCCAGCGCGATCCGTGGAGCGTGTAGGAACCTTTCGCTTCCCGGGGCCCGCAGCGCCCGCTGCGGGCTGCCGGGAGGTGGTGAAGGGTTCACTCTTCAATGACCAGTTCCGCCAGATAGATGGCCGTGATCGGCTTGCCCGACGCGTCGCGTTCGTGGCTCGAGTAGTAGGACACGAGCGCTCGGTTGGACGCCAGTTCGACGAAGCCCGGGTACGAGTTGTCGCCGCCGCTGGGAAACTCCGCAAACTCCTGCAACCGGTCGCCCACGAGCCACGAGAGCGAGGTCTTCGGCCCGCTCTCCTTGGTCGTCTTTCGGCCGCCGACGAGGTAGCGGTCGCCCCATTTCGTCAGCAGCGGACCACCGACGTAGCGATCGAGGTCTGTGCGGTCCCATTGCGTGTAGGGTGGTCTGGATCGGAGCAACTGCGCCGGGGCGCTACCGCGGCGGCCCACGGCCAGCACGCTGCCATCCGCCTCGAACAGGAACGCCGTCTCGTCGCCGGCCTTTTCCTGAAACACCGCGGCCTTGCGCCAGACCAGCCCGTCGTCGCTCTCCAGCATCAGCGACTCGACCTGCTTGCCTTCACCTCGCGGCGCAACTGCGAAACCTGCCTTGCGCCGCCCGCAGAGATACGCCTTTCCGCCGAACGCGGCGGCCCGCCAGATGTAGTGTCCGAAGGTGCCTTCGAGCATGATCGGGCCGTGCCACGTCGTCCCGTCCTCCGACCAGGCGGCGTAGCCGAGATGCTTGTTGAGGTCGTAGTCTTCGCGGGCCAGTGCCGTCGGGCCGCTATACCAGGTGCCCGTATAGACGAACAGCTTGTCGCGGAAGATCAGGAAATGCGGGTCGCGGGTGTCGCGCTGCTCCACGCGAAAGCGATGCACTTCCCGCCACGCTTGGCCGTCGTCGCTGGCAAGAATGATGATCGAGGCCGTCGGATGGACCATGTGGCCGTCCGGGCAACTGCGAAAGGTCAGATAGAACTTGCCCTTGAACCGAACGAGGTCCGTAAATGCGTTGTGCTCGCCGTTGTGGAAAACCCGCCGCACGGAAGCCACTCGCACCTTCGGTAGCTTGTCGCTGGCCGTTGATTCCGGCGCGAGGCAGCTAACAGCCGTCATCAGGACGGCGACGGTCAACACGAACTTGTTGCGAAGAACAATCTTCATGGCGAACTCCTGTCCAGGGGCTTGTTTCCCAACGTACGGCAGACATTTCCCGTCACCCATTCTAGTGACGCGGAACGTCGTGTCAAAGCCGCGGCGTCTTCCGGCCATTGCCAACCGGACGCGGCCCACCAGCGACGTAAGCCCTTGACAGCCCCCCAGGACGGGATTACTGATAGGGGCGACCCATTTCGCGAGGAATTGTCCATGTGCTTGATGGCAGGCTGTCTGCGATACCTATCGATTTCGAGAGCCCTGGGACTGCTCCTGGTTTGGCTTCTGCTGGCCGGCGGCGTTGCGGCCGAGCCGCGGCGACTCGGCCCGGCGCCGGAAGGCTCGTTCACGATCGTCGTAATTCCCGATACCCAGGAGTATCGGGGAAAGGGAACCAAGGCCGAGCCGAAAAGCCAGGCCCCTTTGACCAACACGGCTTTCGACGCTCACATG
>JBDKTH010001212.1:0-4456 GCA_039680305.1 Thermoguttaceae bacterium
AGAGGTCCGCAAATGCCACGGCCCGAGCCGTGAGGAGCCGAGCAATACGTGGCTCAGTCAGGCATGATAGGCCAGACAGAACAAACATGGCCGTCGGATCGACCGATGGCCATGCTTCTCCTGACGCACCTCACCCTGTCGAAACGTCAAAAGCTGCTGGTCGTCAGCTGGCCCGCGGCCGGAGAAGCCGGGGCCGCGCGGCGTGGGGCGTGCTTCCTGCCGTGGCAGCGTGAGGTCGAGTCGGACTTCCATGGGGTTTGGATCTGATCCAAAAACATCTCCATGATCCCGTCGATCTTCGCCTGTGAGAATCCAGTGATCCGGTAGGTGACGCCGATGTTCATCTGATCGCCCAGCGTGGTCGGCGCCAAGACGAGCGGCAGCATGGGCCCCGTCGGGGAGCAGCGACTGTAGCCGAGGATCCGGTCCCGGTTGCGTTCGATCCACGGTTCCCGCAGGAGCACGTTGGAGACGCCCGCCGTCATCGGAAGTGCCCGGCGCATGAAGCTCCCCCGGGTGGCCTCGCCGAGATGGGGCCAGAGGGCGTTGACGACCTTCATGTTGACCAGCGAATCCAGGTAGTGATGGCCGGCCTTGATCGGCCTGGTGAGACGGGCGACGTGGTGCGTCAGCGCGGCGAGGCTTGTCCCCTGCTCCGGCGTGCAACGAACCAGGTAATAGGCCAGAAAGGTTCCGAACGTCCGACTCAGGTCCACGCCCGCATCGGCCCGCGTATCGACGATGCTGCCCAGGGCCAGGTCGCGACTCCTATCGCGGCCGGCCCGGCGAGGCAGGAACTCGGCCATGGCCCGGCCGAGCGCCGCAAGAATCACGTCGTGGACGGTTCCTCCGTGCGCACGGGCGAACTCACGCAGCCGCGACACGGTGCCGGGAGCGGTCGAGTACAACTCGTAGCTGACGGCCATCTGACTTGCCGACAAGTAGGCCACCTGCCGTGCCGCGTGGTTCCTATTCCACTGCTTGAGGGAACTCAACATGGCGGCGACCAGGTGGAGCGGTCGCAACCGAGGGCCGAAGACTTCGCGATAGGTCCCCGGATAGAGGTCCAGCGGCTCGCGATTCTCCGGAATCTCCAGGCCGCAGTAACACCCCAGCACGTGCCGGAGGACGAGCCGGGCCGCAACGCTGTCGGCAACCCAGTGGTCATACGTTGCGCTCAGGTAGTGGGCCTGAGGGCCCGCGTCGAACACACTGAAACGTAGCGGCCGACAGTCGGGCCGCTCGAACGGCTGATTCAGTTGCCAAGAAAGATGTTCGGTCCAGCGTCGGCCCGCCTCCTCGCCGCCTGGCACCACGCACACCTCGGGCGCTCGATCGGTCTCATGCCAGTAGCCGAGTCCATCGGGCGTGAGGTGCACGAGGCCGAGGCCGAGTTCGGCATAGGTCAGGCCGATCGCCGCGCGAAGCCGCGGAAGATCCAGGGGGCCGGCCAGCTTGTAGGTGTGGGTCGCGTTGTACGGATGCAGGGAACTCCAATCGCGCATGATCCGCTGCATCGCATTGAGCCGGCCGGTCGGGCGGTCCTCTGCGCATTTCATAGAGATCCCTCTCGGACTGATAGCTGCAGGACGCCCGTCTCATGACGAGCGGGCCGCCGTCGTGGTGGCCGGAGGCGACTAACGCAACTGGCATGCCAAGGCGACTGGCCCCCGTTTTCCCGACATAACCAGCACAGTTTGCCTGCGTGACGTTCGGAAACGGCCTTCGGCCGCGATATGCGATAGAACCGCCCGTGATATCTCACGGCCGCCCACGGCCCGTGCTCCATGGCGAGCCCAACGGCAACCGGCATGCCGCCTGAAAACACGGTCCAAGCCGGCTCGCATCCCTAATCGCCCTCGTGGCATGGCAGTTGCGGAAGGGTCGTGAGCACAGCCAATGACTCCAAGATTAGCGAGATGAACCATATGCACCAGAACCTCTTTCCGGACACAGTTCGACCGGTGGAGAAGCCGTTTGTCCTCCGCGAGACGCCGCAAAACACCGGGCATTCCATTGCCCCAGAATCTCAGGCGGCGAACGACCAGGAGAAACGCATCCAGGCGGCGTTGGGGCTCGCAAGGGGCCCGCTTCCCGCCGTGCGTGGCGAGTGGCTCTCCAAATACCACCGCTACCTGACCACGCGGCTGTTGCTCCCCTTTGAGGCTCAGCACGTCGAGGAAACCGGCCTCTACCACCCGGTCTCCTCGCTGGTGACAGTGACCACCCTCGTGGCCCCAGATGAATCTCCGGAAGCGGACGGAGCGGGGCTGATCTGCCGGGCCTACAAGGGGACGGAGGAGTGCGACGTGCCCCTGGTCGACTTGGAGGTCGAGGAGCAGCATCCCAACTACCAGCTCTTGGAGGACTACTGGTACTGGATCTGGAACTGGCGGTTCGATCCCCAGATTTGACGCATCCGCGGCGTCACATCCGGCGAAGGCTCTCGCCGGTCGGCATCCAGGCGCTGCCACAGTGCGGCAAGGCGACTTTCCAAGCGTCGCAGGGACGGCCGGGAGTCGACGCTCCCGGCCTGCGTTCCCGTTTCAGTTGCTCCAGGGTCGTGGTGGCCGCCTCACGCATCTCTTGCACACTGACGGCAAGCAGGATGCTTTGGGCTTTGCGATCCTCAACCGCATGAATGGTTTGGGGTGGTTACCGTCGATCCTCAGTGAGTTCCTCTGGCTTCTTGGCGATACGATCCAGATGAACTAACGGCAGGCGGCCCGTATTCTCCCGTTTCACGCGGACCTCGTCCGTTTCCTCGGTCACGGACACGGGATGGAGAATCCAGATGCCGGAGGGCGTGTTGCCTTCCGGCTTCTCCAGGGCCTGGCGGTAATGCGACTCGAACACGGGACCGGAGATGTGGACCTTGTACGGTTTGAGCACCACTTCAAACCGGTGCTCAAGGCCAATGAGGTAGAGCACCGCCCGGCGGTCGAACCAAAGGCTTCGGACCAGATTCAGGTTGGTTCGGGAATACTCGCCGTCTTCGACCACGACGATCTGTCCTTCGCTATCGACGTGGACGGAACGTTTTTCTTCCAGGTGAGGGATGCCATGTTCGTCCAATGTGGCGAGCAGGGTGAGAGTCGAAGGGTCGGCCAGTGCTTGGCGGAAGGTCGCAGGCAATACGTCGGTCATCGGTTCACCATAGGAAAAGGGTTGGGAGAGTCGAAGCGGTCTCCGTCCAGCCAATCGAGGAGCAGGGACGGTGCTGTGAGGTGCGAGGGCCCCTAGATGCGCGAAAGGTCGGTGTCGCCGTGATTTCCGCAGCGGCGGTAGTTGTCCATGTCGATGTTCAATCCGTACTTGCGACGCAACCGGTCCAGACCGATCGCCAGACGCAGATGGTACTCAAGCGATGGGGTCTTCTGATTGTGGAAGACCGAGCCCTCGCGCGGCGTCCAGACGCACCCCACGGCCGAGACTCCCTGGGCGGCCAGTTCTTCCGCGCCATCGAGGGTTGCTTTCAAGGCTTCCTCTTCACTGGTGTAGCCGTGTGGCTGGGCCAGTTCCACGCCGCTGACGAGGACCGTAGCGACTCGCCCACGCCCGAAGATATCGACCGAGGCGATCAGACGACGCCGCCACTCTTGAAAGCCGACAACTCGTGCCTTCCCCGGGCAGATCCAGTTGAACCTCTCCTCGTCAAGGACTTCCAAGTCGCTGGTGTAGCAGAGGAGCCCGGTCTGCTCGTAAATCCGGGCCAATTGTTCTTCATTGAAGGACGACGAGATCAACTGGCTGGGGAACCGCCGCGTGCTGAAGTTCGCACCGATGGCTTGCAGGGTCTCAATGTAGACCTGCACCTCGTCGTTGAATGATTTGTCCTCGCCCGGGATCGAGCCGGAGGTGAGGACGATGTAGGCGTAACGTCCCGGTTGTCTGATCGCTTCCCGCGTGGTCTCGTAGATGTCGTTGGGATCGACGCGAACGCCGATCTTGCGGTTCTTTTGCGCGGCACGAAACGCCGAGCCGATATTGCAGAACCGGCAGCCGTGGCCGTGGTCCCAGAAATGGCAGTAGAAATAGGGGTTGAAATCGAGTCGCTGAGGCCGGCTGAAGGAGGCGATTTGCCACATCGGCTTGCCGGACGAAGTGAACTTGTCGTAGAACTCGTGCTGCGGCCAGAACCCCACCTCGTCAACGATCTCTCCATGGTCCACGATCACCGTCCGCCCATCGATGCGATCGACCACGTACGGATCTCTCGCCCGGGGATCGGGCACGGCGATGATCGACGTGCCGTCACGCAGCAGGAGCGAGACGGGGAACGGCTTGTGGCCGGCGTCGGCCGTGTTGCCGAACACGTGGTTGATCTGCACCTGATGCTTCTTGGGATCGAGCGTTGCCAGGGCACGGTCCGTATAAGACAACTGGCGTCGCTGTACGTCGATCTTGAGAATCACGAACGGGGAAACGTCGGGATACTTTTCGATCAGATCTTGTC
>JBDKTH010000576.1:0-1940 GCA_039680305.1 Thermoguttaceae bacterium
CTTGCCAGGTGGCGACCAATCCGAGGAGTTGCTCGCGGCTCGATGCCAGCAGGGTGGCCGCCAGATAGACCGCTTCATAGACCGTATGAACAAGGAACCAGCCGAGGGCCGCCAGGACGTAGAAGTCATAGGGCTCCCAGGCTTTGGTTGAGCTGCGAAGCGTGGCCCAAAGCACCCAGATGAAGATGCCGACGGCGACGATCTCGACCGCCGAACCAGCCACCGCCACCGGACCGAGCCAAGCCCACCACGTGGTCAACGGCTCCAGGAGGGAGCGAGTCATCAGGCCGCTGAGCATCAACCAGAAGCTCGCATAGGCCCAGCGCGGATGCGCCAAAGAGGTGTGTTTGAATCGCGGAAAGGCCTGGTAGGCAAAGCCCATCACAAACAGCCCGACCCAACCGAAGATCTGGGCGTGTCCATGGGCGTTGACCTCATGGAGCGTGACGGCGGCAAACGACCCGGCCAGTGCGATCCGCACCAGCAGCAAGGCCCCCCACACGCTTCCCAAGCTGAGCACGACGGCGATCCCCGCCCGAAAGAACGGACGGTAGATCGTGTCGGCCAGCGTTTCCTCCTCCGCAGTCGCATCGGAGGAGGCAGCAGTCGTCGTCGGCCCTGCGGCGATGGCCGTCCGGAGCTCATCCAAGAGCCCATCCAGCGGGACATCGTGGGCGCGGGAGAAGAAGTCGAGCGTTTCCGCGGGGCCCAGAGGACCGCCGCAGCCGCGCAGTCCGTAGCGATCCAAGACCACGCGGGCGACCGGCGTCTCGCGGAGCAGGTCGGGGATCATGGTTTCGGCGTTGGGCCACGAAGTTGCTTGCGAGATCATGACACCTAATCTCATGCGATTATCGGCTTATGTGACAAAACAAAACGATCAGGGGCCGCTCAAGCTGGATGACAATGCGGGCTTCTTGGCCAGGTCGGCGAGGGTTGTCTGTTTGAGGAATGCGAGATAGACCTCGCGCACCTTGGTCCAGCGATGGTGGACCGCACACGGATTCGCGTCAGCACATTTTCCACGGCCGAGGAAGCAGCCAGACCAGCGACTGAGCCGGTCGATCGGATCGACCACCTCGAAAACCGAAATCTTGGTCGGATCTTTGGCCAATCGAAACCCGCCGCCTTTCCCCTTCTGCGACTCGACCAGGCCTTCGTCGGCCAGGGTTTTCAACAGTTTGCCAAGATAGTTGGGCGGAGCCCCAATGTCGTTGGCGATATCCGCGGCCCCCCCGTAGGCGCCATCGGGAAGCTCCGCCAGCGCGGTCAACGCGGTCACAGCATGGATGGCGGTCTTGGAGAGCATAGGTGGATGCCTTTAATCTCATGTCATTATACGATTACCAAAACCATGGTCAAGCCAGATTCGCTGGAGGGCCGGATCTTCAAGGCCATGTTTGAGCCCTCCTTCTTTTGTGGAGGAGGATTACCTATCACGCCTCACGAGGGGTATGATAAACTGGCTAAAAGAGGCCAGTAGTCCCCTCAGCATGCCTATTCATCCAGTTGATCCCAGCAGGGACACATGACCATCCAGAGGCATAATTCCCTGCTGTAGACTGATACAATGGACTTCTGCCCCACCAGTAGGAATAATTCCAAGCGATGTAGAGATATTCGTCTTTGGAAAAAAGCCCATCGTGCAAAGATGGGTGAAACGTTGGGCCGTTTGGTCTTTCCATCGTCTTGTTGGATTCTGGCATGAGCCGGATTACTGCGGTCATTTTGATTCCCGTTCTCCTGACCTGCCCGTTCTTTTGCCGGGCGGCCGGTGCACGGACGCTTGCCGCCTTTGCCGCGAGCAATCACGATGAACTGGAGTCCTGCTCTGCTGATCTCTGCTCGTGTTGCCAAGGCGACCGACAAGATTCGCCGTGTGGCCCCGGATCAGAGGGCCCCAAGGAACGGCAGGGCGGCAACTGCATCTGCGAAGGCGG